>CAKVFO010000013.1 GCA_934746785.1 uncultured Clostridium sp.
ATAAAGGTCTTAACTGGCCCTCTTCCCTTAATTATTGCTCTATCTTCAATAATTTCAGCTGGTTCAAATTCACCACTAAGCTTTTGAATATCAGACAAAACTCTTCCTATACAATCAGATGGTACATTGATTCTAAAATTATAGTAAGGTTCTAAAAGTATATTTTCAGCCTGCTCCAGCCCTTGTCTTATAGCTCTATAAGCAGCTTCTCTAAAATCACCGCCACAGGTATGTTTTAAATGTTCTCTTCCTGTAAGTAAAGTTATTTTTAAGTCAGTTATAGGAGAGCCTGTTAAAATTCCCTTATGCTCTCTTTCAAATATATGAGTTCTTATAAGATTTTGATGTCCTACACTTAAATTATCAGGATGAGCTTTATTCTCAAAAGTTATACCGCTGTTTCTCTCCCCTTCTTCAATCTTTAAATGAACTTCTGCATAATGTCTTAAAGGTTCAAAATGACCACAGCCTCTTACACTTCCTTTAATACTTTCTTTATAAAGAATTTTACACGGTCCAAATTCCACATCAAGATTAAACCTTCTTTTAAGAACTTCTTTTAAAACTTCAAGCTGAATTTTACCCATAATTGATATTTGAATTTCCTTTAAAGCTTCACTGTATTGAATATTTAAAGCTGGATCTTCCTCTTCTAAAATTTTAAAAATTTTAAGAACATCCTTGGGATTCTTATCTTCTGAAAAAATAACACTAGACATTAAAGTTGGCTGAATCTTAAAGGTTAACCTGCTATTCTTTAAAGTTCCTATACCATCTCCACATTTTCCTATAGAAAGATTTACAGCTGCAAAACATTCTCCTGCCTCTGCCTTATCTACTGTTTTATACTTAGAACCATTATAAATTCTAATTTCATTTATCTTTTCACTATCTTCACCAATAGTTATTTCTTCCTTAGTTTTAATTGAGCCTTCTAATACCTTAATAAAGGTTAATTTATTTCCTTTATCATCATGACTTATCTTATAAACCCTTCCTGCAAAATCAGCACTTTCCTCATCATAAGAAGTAAAAGTTAATTCATCAAATACCTTTAAAAATTCATTTATTCCAATATCCTGGAGAGCAGAACCTTCCATACATGGATACGCCTTTAATGACTTAATTTCCTTTTTTAAAGTATCTAAAATTTCATTTCTAGAAGCTTCGCCTTCAAAATACTTTTCTAATAAAGCTTCATTCCTTTCAGCTGTAAATTCTTGAAGACTTGTGTCCTCTAAATAATCGCCTTCTAAGAAAACAACATCTTCTGTTAAATTCTTTCTTATTTCATTAATAACATTATCCCTGTCATAACCTTCTCTATCACACTTATTAATAAAAAAGAAAACTGGCTTTTTATATTCTTTTAAAAGGTTCCATACTGTTTCTGTATGGCCTTGAACGCCTTCAACTCCGCTAATTACTATAATAGCTGCATCTAAAACCTCAATAGAACGTTCCATTTCAGCTGAAAAATCCACATGTCCTGGAGTATCTATAAGATAATATTCATTGTCACCTATATTAAAAATAGCACCTTCAGAAAAAACAGTTATGCCTCTTTCCCTTTCAATATCATTATTATCTAAAAAAGTATCCTTATGATCTACTCTTCCCTTGCTTCTTATAGCATTTGTATTATATAAAATCTGCTCAGAAAAAGTAGTTTTACCACTATCAACATGAGCTAAGATACCAATTGTTTTCTTCATTATAAATCACCTACAAAACTTCGCATACTAATATATGTCTTTTAAAATTATTTTTACTTATTGTACATTTATCAACTATATTATATCCTATGCTTTCCAAATATTCATCAAAATCTTGTGTAACAATTAGTACAAGCTTTGGTGCCATGCTTCTTGCACTTTTTAAAAGAGATTTTTGTGTTTCCTCTGTTGTAGCTGTAAAAAGACCATAAGGCATATCTAAAACAGCTACATCGAACTTTTCTAAAGACTTTGTCATATCTCTTTCTTCAACTACATCCTTAAAGCCAAAATATTTAAGATTCTTTTTAGCATTATCAGCTATTTGTGAATTAATTTCATATCCTTTAATATCTAAACCTAAATCTAAAGCTTCTATCAAAACAGTACCAACACCACAGCATGGGTCAATTATTCTTTTACTAAAATCATTACCTACAGCAATATTAACAACAGCCTTAGCAATAGTCGTTGTTAAAGCATTAGAATAAGAAAAAGGTCTCTTATCATGGTTATGCCATTTAAAATTATCCTTTTCATAAAATCCAAAAATCCACTCATATGCTATCTTGGAAATGCCTAAAGTAACTTCAGCATTTTTAATATCAGCCTTTCCTTTTATAGACATGCCTACTGCTTTAACTGCCTTTAATCTTTCATCATAACTTACATCTAAATTTCCGCTCTTTAAATAAACAACCTTAAAATTTTCAAAGGATGTGCCCTTATCCTTAATTTTTTTTATAAGTTCTTCTAAAGATGATGCTGAATATAGTATGCTAATCTTTTCTTTAATGTAAGGGCTCCTTGAAGGCTTTGTATCAATACTGCTTAAAATATGTCTAAACTTTGGAACATAGCCAAAGATATATTTCATTTCTAAGTCACACAATTCCTTATCTCTTTCACTGTTATAATTAATTATATAAAAATATCTATTTATCAAACTTTATCCTCCAAATATGATAAAAGACACTTATAAATTAAGTGCCTTTTAATTAAAACTAATCATTTATATATTTTCTTATATTTTGTGCATTATCATCAATATTAAAAATTATGTTATTATCAATTTTTAATGTACATTCATTTTCTTTTGTAATCATTGTTCTTGAACCATCTCTGCCAATTTTAAAAGCCCTAGCATCTGAAAGTTCTGCTTTAAATTTCTTATCTTTAACTCCAGTAAGTTTAATTACAGCACCATCATAAGACATATGATTTTTTATTTTAATATTAAGTATATTATTAAATTTAGATGAACATCCTTCTCCACCATTTACAGCCATTTTAAGAATTACTGCTTCACCTTTTAAAGTAAACCATCCTCCACTTTGTTCTGACTTTACAGTAATATTTAAATTATTATTCTTTTCGATTTTCTTAAGAACATCACTTAGTTCATATATATCTAATTCAAAATTCATATCTATCACCTCACGAAAATGATTATACAATAGTATATACTAAAATAAAAGTTTATAAATATTCTGAAAACATAAAAGTATCTATTCATAATCATTATATAATTTTATAAAGAATAAAATAGTAATAAATAAATTATAGGTGGACAATATTTATGATTAAAGAATTAGAAAAAAGAAATATTAAATTTATTAACAAAGTTATAATTTTAGGTGCTATAATTATATTCTTTCTTTCTGCTCTGTTCCACTTTTTATATAATATAACAGGCAGAACTGTAGTAGCTGCAATATTTTTTCCAGTGAATGAAAGTGTTTTTGAGCACTTAAAATTAGCCTTATACCCAACACTTATTTATTGGCTGATTACCTTTTTTATATTTAAAAATAATTATAAGTTAAGATTTTCCAAATGGTTTACTGGAATGACTTTTTCCATCTTTGTATGTATGCTTTATATTCTAAGCCAGTACTATATAATTAATTATGCCTTAAATATGTCAAGTTTAATATTAGATATATTATCAATATTTATCGGCTTATTCCTAGGTCAAACTTTAGGATGTCATATTTATAATAGATGTACTGAAAGCACAGGAATATTAATATTCTGCATAATATTAGTTTTATTAATAGTAATATTTTTTGCAAACCTAACTTTCTATCCACCAAAACTTCCTTTATTTTTAGATAATCCATCTGGAACATACGGAATACCGAAATAAAAACAGTATGGGGATGTATCAAAAGCATTTACCATAAGTATCTCTTTTTGATACGTCCCTATAATTTTTTAATTATAAAATCATCCTTCTTAGAAACTATCTTAATTTTTAATATTTCATTTAAAGCCTTTAGACTTCTTACATCATTAATATTGTGTAAGTTCTTTCTCTTAACAAGTCGTTTAACTTCTCTTAAAATATCTATCTTTTCTTCTTCATTTAATCTAGCACCCTTTAAAATACAGAAGTTTATATATTTTAAAGTAGTTAAAATCTGTTCGTCGCTTATTTTATTTATATCCATAAGAACCCATGTAAAGTCTTTTCTTCTCTCGTGAACTGGATAAGCTTCCTTAAAGAATTCAATAAAATAATTTACTTTGTCAGGTTCCTTATTAAAAACATATTTACCTATCTGCTTCTTTAATTCATTCTTTAAGTACATTATAGTATTAGGTTTTATGGACTCATGCATCTTATTTATACTTTCATAAACAAAGTCATATACACTCTGCATTTGATCATAATCTATTTCTTCTGTCTTCTTTAAAACCTTCAAAGCATCTATATATTCTAAAACATTCTTTTTTGTATTTAATTCTTTATTATATAATGCCTTATATACTTCTTCACCATTTAGGCCTTGTAAGTTAATTTCATTATTCATAAGTTATTTTCCTGCCTTTTCATCTTTTTAATAAGTATACTATAACTTAACTACTTTTTAAAAGTATAATACTTATTATATTTTGTATGAAGTATTTCATGAGCTGCTAAACTTCCAGGATAGCTTAAAAATCTATTATAAAGTTTTATAATATCAGGGTTATCTGAGCTTACCCTAATTTTAGAATTTTCATCTATATTATTAATACATTCAAGTCTTTTATCTAAAATTTTATAATTACCTTTAGTAAAAGGCTGGCCTCCACCATTTATACATCCTTTTGGACATGCCATCACCTCTATAAAGTCAAACCTTTTTATATCATTTTCAATAAGCTTTTGAGCCTTTCCAAGGGAAGATACATAAGCTAGTCTTATTTCAGTATTATCTAATATAACATTTCCTTCAAAAATACCTGACTCATTTTCTACAAATTCAATAGAATTTTCAGCTATATTTTCTCCTTCTAATCTTTTATAAGCTGTTCTTAAAGCAGCCTCCATAACTCCTCCGCTTCTTCCAAATATAACTCCTGCACCTGAAGACTCTCCAAAAGGCGAATCAAACTCACTTTCTTCTAAAGTCTCAACATCAATAGCTTCTAATCTAATAAGCCTTGCAAGCTCCCTAGTTGTAATAACCATATCAACATCTTCCTTCATTTCTTCCCTTTCAGCTTCATACTTCTTAGCTGTACAAGGCATTATAGATACAACAAACATATCCTTCTTATTAATGCCAAAAGTCTTATGAAGAAAAGCCTTAGCTGCTGCACCAAACATTTGTTGAGGTGACTTACAGCTTGATAAATTTTCAGTTAACTCTGGATATTTAGTTTCAACCATTCTAACCCAGGCAGGACAGCAGCTTGTAAACATAGGAAGATTTCTCTTAGACTTAATTCTTTGAATAAGCTCCTCAGCCTCCTCAATTACAGTTAAATCAGCTGAAAAATTAGTATCAAAAACCTTCTTAAAGTTTAATTCCTTTAATGCCGTTACTATCTTTTTCATAGTTAAATCATTAACATCCATATTAAATTCTTCACATAAAGCTGTTCTTACTGAAGGCGCAGCCTGTACAACAGTAAACTTTTTATTTTCATTTAATATATTAATAAGATTTTTATAATCATATCTTTCTTGAAGTGCCCCAGTTGGGCATACAGCAACGCATTGACCACAATAAGTACAATCACTCTCTCCTAGAAGTTTTTCATTAAAAGTAGATATAAAACTATAAAATCCCCTTTCTGCTGGCGTTAAAACATTAATATTTTGAACATCGCAGCATGATGTTACACATCTTCTACAAAGAATACACTTTTCTTCATCCCTAATAATAGGAGTGGAATTATCATATTTTCTTCTAAGTTCACCCTTAATAGTGACTCCAGTAACGCCATAATCTCTAGCTAATTTTTGTAGTTCACAATTTAAATTTCTACTACAATTTAAACAGTCATTTGGATGATTAGATAAAAGAAGTTTTAATATAGTTCTCCTAGCATCAATAGCCTTCCTAGAATTAGTATAAACTTTCATTCCTTCCTTAACCGTAAAGGAGCAGGCTGGTTTTAGGTCCCTTTGTCCCTCTACTTCAACAACACATACCCTGCAGGTACCCTTACAGTTTATTGAAACATCATCACTCATTTTCATATAACATAATGTAGGTATTTTAATATTAATCTTTTCTGCTGCTTCTAAAATGGTAGTCCCCTCTAAAACCTCAACGTTCCTATCATTTATAGTTAACCTTATCATAACTCCTCCTATTTAACCACAACTGCTTTCATGGGACATACAGAGAAACAGGTACCACACTTAATACATTTAGACTTATTTATATGATGCTTAACTCTAATTTTCCCATCTATACATGACATAGGACATGCCCTTGCACATTTTGTACAGCCAATACACTTATCAGTAATCTCATAAACAACAAGATTTGTACAAGTCCTGCTTCTGCATCTTTTATCATTAACATGCTCTAAATATTCATCATAAAAATATCTCATAGAACTTAAAACAGGATTTGTAGCAGCTTCCCCTAAACCGCACAAGGAAGTGCTCTTTATAATATTGCAAAGATTTTTAAGAACAATAAGATCCTCTTCAGTACCCTTTCCTTCAGTTATTTTCTCTAAAATTTCAAGAACTCTTTTATTCCCAATTCTGCAAGGAGTGCATTTACCACAAGACTCATCACAAGTAAATTCCATATAAAACTTAGCAATATTAACCATGCAGTTATCTTCATCCATAACAATCATGCCTCCAGAACCCATCATAGATCCCATAGATTTTAAAGAATCATAATCAATGCTTATATCTGATAAATTCTTAGGAATACATCCTCCAGAAGGGCCGCCTGTCTGAACAGCCTTAAGATTTTTACCATCCTTAACTCCTCCACCTATATAGTAAACTATCTCGTTTAAAGATATTCCCATAGGAACTTCAACGAGACCTACATTTTCAATATTTCCAGCTAAAGCAAAAACCTTAGTTCCTGTACTTTTAGCAGTACCTATTGATCTATACCAAGATGAACCTTTATTGATAATTGTATTAATATTAGAAAAAGTTTCTACGTTATTAACACAGGTTGGTTTTCCCCAAAGTCCCTTTTCAGCTGTTCTTGGCGGTTTCATAGCTGGCTCTCCCCTCATGCCTTCAATAGAATGAATAAGAGCTGTAGCTTCTCCACAGACAAAGGCACCTGCTCCATATCTTATTTCAACATTAAAATTAAAGCCAGTGCCTAAAATATTATTACCAAGAAGACCTCTTTCTTCAGCTTGACTTATAGCAATCTTAATCCTTTCAACTGCTAGAGGATACTCTGCTCTTATATAAATAAATCCAGTATCTGAGCCTATGCTATAACCACATATAGCCATAGCTTCAAGAACTGAATGAGGGTCACCTTCTAATATTGCTCTATCCATAAAAGCTCCAGGATCACCTTCATCAGCATTGCATATTACATACTTAACAAAAGACTGATATTTAGATGCAGTTTCCCACTTAACACCTGTCTTAAAACCACCGCCTCCTCTTCCACGAAGTCCAGAACTTTTAACTTCTTCTATAACTTCTTTAGGAGTCATAGAAGTTATACATTTTCCAAGTGCTGTATAAGCTCCTCTTCCAATAGCTTCTATAATATTTTCTGGATTGATAATTCCACAATTTCTAAGGGCTATTCTATATTGTTTCTTATAAAATGGAATTTCTTTTTGAGATATAATCTTTTTATTAGTCTTTGGATCTACATATAATAATCTTTCAATTATATCATTATTTTTGATATGAGAATTTATAATTTCATGAACATCTTCCTTAGTTACCTTTATATAAAATACATTATCAGGAAAAATATTAATTATAGGCCCCTTAGCACAAAAGCCAAAACACCCTGTTATTATTACATCAACTTTATGCTGAAGATTATTTATCTTTATTTCCCTTTCAAGTTCCTTTTTAATTTCATCAGAACTAGATGCCTTACATCCAGTTCCTCCACATATTAAAACATGAACTTTATCACCTTTATCATCTTCAAACCTAAGCTTAATATCCTGATAATACTTCTTTTTAAGCTTTAATAATTCATTATAATCCTTGATTGGTTCCATACTTTTCCCCACTATACTCCATTATTACCTTTTTAACATCTTCTTTTTTAAACCTGCCATACAGCTTATCTCCAACGCTTACAACAGGTGCAAGGCCGCAAGCCCCTACACATCTTAAAGTATTTAAAGTAAACTTGCCATCTGCTGTAGTTTCACCAGGATTAATCTTTAAAAGCTTTTTAAATTCTTCAAGAATTTCATGAGAACCCTTAACAAAACAAGCTGTCCCTGTACATACACTTATAATATGCTCCCCTTTTGGCTCAGTAGTAAAATATGAATAAAAAGATATTACTCCATAAATTTTTGAAGGTGGAATCTTCATTATTTTTGATATATGCTCCTGCATTGCTTCATCTATATAGCCATAGTTATCTTGAGCAAAATGTAAAACTTCAATTAAAGCTCCCCTTTTATCTTTAATACTTTCTAGAAATTCATCAATCTCCCTATAATTGTGTCCACATCCAGCCATTATACCCCCAAAATATAAAAAATCTTTACATTTTATTTTAGTATAATTTTTCCCAAGTATTCCTAAAAGATATTAAATAATATATTTAATTACTCCATCTTTAAAAATTTCACCTATCTCCTTAGTGAAAAATTCCTTCATTTCATTTAATGACTCCTTAGGATAAACATACTTTCCATAGCCAAACTGACCATATTTATATTGTCTTTCTTCCTCATTCATTGGAAGTGTATTAAAAGGAAATACCTCAGTTATTATATTTTTAGCTCTTGGAGTAAACCTATGGGATATTACTTCAAAAGTTAATTCATGAAAAAGATTTGAAGGAAGTATATCTTTAAGATTAATTAAAAGTTCTCTATAATCTTCTTTCCATCCATCATATAAAAACACAGGTGCAATTATAAAACCTAATGGATAGCCAGCTTCAGCTACTTTTTTAGCGGCTTCAAGTCTTAGACTTTTAGAAGCTGTTCTCTTTTCATAATCACTTATTACTTTATCAGTATTTATAGTAAACCTTATTTCAGTTTTATTATTATGATCAAGATTTAAAAGAGTATCCACATCACTATACTTAGATACAAATCTAAACCTTCCTAAATCATTATGAGCAAAGAAGTTAATAGTCTTTTCTAAAAGATGGGCATAAGGCTCAACTGGTAATGGATCAGAAGTTGCAGAACCTTCAAATATAGTAACATCAGGTGCTCTCTCTAATATGTATTTCTGTGCCCTGTTCATAATATCATCATAATTTGCATTAATTTTTACAAAAGGTCTGTCACCCATGTTAGTATTTAAATAGCAGTACTGACACTGGCCGGTGCATCCTGAAAGCAATGGCAGCTGATAATGTGCTGACGGTTTACAGCTCTGAAACTTTCCTACTTTTTTCACTCCAACTATTAATGTATTTTTTCCTTCTTTATAGTACTCTGCTATTCCCTCATTAGGTATGTAATTTTTGAATCTGTTATTTTTAGTCACAATAATTTCAATATTATTATCATTTTTAAAAAATTTATAAATATTATTACCTATTTCATAATTAAGAGAATCGCTTTCAAATATAATTCTTTTTGGTATAAACATAATTTCACTCCCTTCTTTTTTATTATTCGTGTAAAAAACCAATCCTATCCTTTAAATATTAAAAATTCTACACATTAGACAATGTATTTTTACTAATGTAAAATTCAAAATGAGATAGAAAATATTTTTACAACGGAGAAAACTTATGGCTGAACTAATAACGATTTTATTATTTTTATGTGGGCTTTTAGTAACAATAGTTACTAGTTCATCATCATTTATAGCATTAACTTTTGGACTGATATGTTTTATATGTTATGCTCTCTACAAAAAGCATTCAATAAAAAACATATTAAAAATGTTATTAGATGGTGTGAAAACTGTTAAAATGCTCCTTTTAATTTTTGCATTCATAGGAATGCTTACTGCAGTTTGGAGATCTGGAGGAACAATAGCATACATCATATATAATGCTGTAGAAATTATAAATCCAAAATACTTTATACTTTGTACATTTCTACTATGTTCTGTAATGTCATTTATAACTGGTACTTCTTTTGGTACAGTTGGTACTATGGGAGTTGTATGTATGACAATTGCAAAATCAATAGGACTAAATCCAGTAATTGTGGGAGGAGCTGTACTTTCAGGTATCTACTTTGGAGACAGATGTTCACCTATGTCCTCTAGTGCACTTTTAGTTTGTGAAATTACAGATACTGATATTTATAAGAATATAAAATTAATGATAAAAACATCTCTAGTACCATTTATATTAACCTGTGTATTTTATGTGTTTTTACCATCATCTTCAACAGAATCTATAGATATGAGATCTGTACAAATATATAATGATAACTTTAATTTATCAATTCTTACTTTAATACCAGCAGTTCTCATAATAATCTGTTCAATATTTAAAGTAAATGTTAAATTAACTATGATAAGCAGTATATTAACAGGGATATTATCCTCTTTGTTTATTCAAAATATGTCTTTAGTTGAAACTGTAAAGTGTCTTTTATTTGGATATGAAAGTAAGAATTACGATATAGCACTTTTACTTAATGGAGGCGGTATATTTTCAATGATTGATGTTGCCTTAATAGTAATGATATCTTCAACATACTTTACAATTTTTAATGAGACAGGACTATTAAATAATTTAAAAGATGGTATAACGAAAATGTCAACAATAATTACTCCTTTTGGAGCTGTTTTAGTAACTGGCCTTCTTACAAATGTTTTAAGTTGTAACCAAACCCTTGCAACTCTTTTAACATGTCAAATGAATGATGAAGTTATAACAGATAAGCAGGAAATGGCAATTGCTCTTGAAAATACAGCAGTTATAATATGTGCTTTAGTACCATGGAGTATAGCTGCAGCAGTTCCTTTAGCTACTATAGGAGCGCCATCTGCTTCACTTTTATATACCTTTTATTTATACTTAATTCCACTATGGAATTTTCTTGTTGGAGTAGTTAAAACAGTAAAAAATAATAGTGAAGAAAAATTAGCATACTCTAATTAGTACTTAATTATCAAACAAAAGGGGCGTCCATGCAGGACGTCCCCTTTTCACTTCTTACAAAACTGTAAGAATATAAATAAGAAGATATTAAGTATTATCAAAAACCATAAAATAGTATTAAACGTTACTCTTTTAAAATCTTTCTTTTCTTAAAAATACAGCTGCTTCTATACTTTATATATAAATAAATAATCCTTATAGCAGGAAATCTGCTCTTTTTTGATATTTTAATCAAAGGAATAGACGCATTACTAAAATCTCTTTTCTCACACTGATCCAAAGCTAAATAATAATCTAAAAAGAAACTTTTATCCTGAAATAAAACATCTAAATAATTGTAAGCATCATAATTCTTATCAAGATTATAACTTGCCTTAAAATATTCCTTAGCTGATTTAAAATTTCCCTTCCTATAATTTAATAAAGCTAAGGTATTTAATATTTCATTCAAACTATAGCTAATTTTCATTCCTCAACTCCCATAAGTCTAAGGATTTCATGTTCCATTTCCCTGCGTTTTTCAAAATCATTTATCTTTACTGAAGTTAAAATAATCTGAAGGTCTTGTCTAACATTAGCTTGAATATCTAAGTCAAATTTATCTAATTCCTTATTTATATATTTTGATAAATAACTTATTTCAGTATATATTGTAGAATAATCTTCCTCATCCTCTTCTTTATCCTCTTTTATTTCTTCACTTTTTCCTCTATTAATTTGTATAACATTTTTTTCTCCTGTGCTTAAAATCTTAACTTATACATCTAAAATTCCATTTAAATCATATTCAAAGGTAATGTCTAAAATTTCTTTTCCTTTTGGCCCCTTTGGTATATCTTTAACTATAATGCTATCTAGCATCACATTTTTTTTAGCTATATACTCCTCCAAATACTTCAACACCTAAAGTATGACTACAGGCATCTGTAACTATAATACTTCTTTCTTTTTCTATGGCACTATTTTTTATAGCACATCCTAAAGCTGCACCTATTGCCACTGTTTCATCTATAATATCTTCTGTTTTTCTAACTATACCGCTTATTAAGCCCTTTAAATCCTCCTGAGTAATATTTATATTTAAATCCACTGGATTATTATCCTCATTCTTAGTTATATAAGGTATAATTATATCCCAGGAACTTTGATAAGATAGATTTTTCTTACACTCTTCACTAGCATTTTTTAATGCTGATAATATTCTAAGATCTTTTATATCAAGTGTTATTTTATTAATTTCATAAAATCTCTTTAAAATGTAATTCATTATTTCATTATCAATATCTTTTCCACCTAGGCTATCTCCTCTGCTTGCCATTACATCTAAAACCCCATTAAAAAGTTCTAATATAGTAACATCAATAGTTCCACCGCCAAAATCATAAACTAATATCTTCATATTTGCATCCATATTATTAATGCCATAAGCAATTGCTGCAGCCGTTGGTTCATTTATAATTCTTTCAACCTTTAATCCAGCAAGACTTGCCGCTTCTTTTGTTCTCTTTCTTTCAATATCATTAAAATTAGCTGGTACGGTAATTACGGCTCACTTACTTCTTCTCCTAAGTAAAATTCAGCTGCCTTTTTAACTTTTTTTAGTATCATTGCAGATATTTCTACAGCTGTATACTCCTTCTCATCAATAATTATATTTTCATCTTTTCCTATAAGTTTTTTACTTCAATAACAGTGTTCTCAGGTTTAATGACCATTTGATTTTTAGCTTTAATCCCCACTTTTACCTCATCATTTTCAATAAGTACAACTGAAGGTATAACAGTACTGTCACCTTCTTCAAGATTCTTAATCATTTCTACTTTATTATTTTTATAAAAAGCTGCCTCTGTTGTTGTTGTTCCTAAATCAATACCTATTAAACTCATTATTTTCCTCCAAATTATTATTGACTATTATGACTTTTGCATATCTAAATACTTTGTCCTTATATAGGTACCCATGTTTTATCACTCTTAATATTTCATTATTACACATTTCAGTTTCTCTTCTATAGCCAATACATTCATGATAATTTTCATTAAAAAGCTCACCTTTCTCTCCTGTTCTTTTTACTTTCATATTCTCTAATTCCCTATTTATAATCTTAATTGAAGCTTCTATACTCTTTATCATTCCTTGATTTTCATTGATGGTGTAAAAGTAATCTTAAGTTAAATTCAAAAGGACTACTCTATTATACTGAGCAGTCCTGCCTTTTATTTAGTTATTCAATAAAACAAAAATCTGCTGAACAATATCCTTAGCTTGATTTGGCAATTTTTCTATAGCCTTCTGCCTCTTCTTGTCATCATTCATCTGAGCTATCCTTAGTACCTCATTTTTGAGCCCTGGTATAGCATTAAGTTGTGCTACAAGTGCATTAAACTGCTGTGCAAACTTAGGGTCCTTCATTCTATTTTGAATCATCATAATGAATTCATAACCATTCATCAACTCTAGACCTCCAGAGATTCAATTTTACTTTATACTATTCTTTTTTCTTTATAAATGTGATAATTAAAGCCTACTAAATTGTTAGAATATACAAACATTTAAAATTTATCACATTTTAGTTTATAATAAAAAGTGAGGTGAAAATTATGGAGAATAATTTAGATATATTAACACAAGGTGAATCTAAAAAAGTAAAGCTTGTATTAAAATGCTTTATCATAGGAGTCATTGCCTCTGTAGTAACTGTATTATACAGATTTGCTCTTGCTAAAGCTGAGAATTTTTCATTTTCAATGTACAGTTATGTAACAGAAAATATATGGTCTATTCCCTTACTTTTTATAGGTCTTGGAATAACAGGTTTCATAGTTGGTAAAGTAATTGAAATTGAACCATTTTCAAGTGGCAGTGGTATTCCTCAAGTAAAAGCTATAATGGGAGGCTACTTAAAAGAGAACCCTATTTCAGTAATAATTGCTAAATTTGCAGGCGGAATCCTAGCTATCTTATCTGGTCTTTCTTTAGGACGTGAAGGCCCATCTGTTCAGTTAGGTGCCTGTGTTGGTGATTATGTTAGTAAAAAGTTTAAAAGTTCAAAGCTTGAAAGAAGACTATTGATGTCTAGTGGTGCATCAGCAGGCTTATCAGCTGCATTTAATGCGCCTTTAGCTGGTGCCTTATTCTCACTTGAAGAAATCTATAAATATATTTCTCCTTTAGTACTTTTATCAACTTTAACAGCTGCCGTAACTTCTGATTTTATTTCAAAGGAATTCTTTGGATTAAATCCAGTATTTGATTTTAGTAAAGCAAAATCAATTCCACTAAGTAATTACTGGCTTCTTATAATTCTCGGCGTAATACTTGGAACTTTTGGAGTATTTTATAACTGGCTTACTTTAAAATGTCAAAAGCTTTATGGCAAATTCAAAGTAAAACAATCTATAAAAATGATATTTCCATTTTTAATAGCAGGTATTGTTGGTTTAACTTTTCCTGTTGTATTATGTGGCGGCCATGCAGTAATTGAAGAACTTACTTTAGAAAAATCCTTAGGAATTTTATTTGCAATGCTTATTTGTAAATTCCTATACTCAATTTTTTGTTTTGGTTCAGGAGCACCAGGTGGAATCTTCTTCCCACTTCTTATAATAGGTGCAAGTATTGGCGCTATCTTTGGGCATGCTGCTATTAATTATTTAGGAGTATCACCAGATTACTTTAACAACTTTGTAATAATATCCATGGCAGGCTATTTTACAGCAATAGTTAGAGCTCCTATTACTGGTATTATTCTAATTACAGAAATGACAAGTTCATTAAATCACTTATTATCTTTAACTATTGTATGTGTTATTTCTTACATAACTGCTGACCTTTTTAAGTCAAACCCTATATATGATTCTTTACTTGATAATTTACTTTTAAAGAATAATGTAAAAGTAGATAATGCAGGTAAACATAGCAGTAAGAAAATAATTATTTCAAATACAGTACACTTTGGATCAACAATTGATAACAAATTTATTAAGGATATAGACTTCCCTCATGATACATTAATAGTATCTATAAAAAGAGGTACTGATTCCTTTGTTCCAAATGGAAGTACATTAATTAAAGCTGGAGATGAAATTCTAACCATGGCAGATGAAGGCTGTGAATGGCCGGTTCGTGAAGAACTAGATGAGTTAACAACTTTGTAAGCCATGCAAAAGGTTCTAAAATCAAAATAATTTCCCATTAAAATACAATTTAATTATTTTGCTTTTCGGTTCTTTTGCGGCCTACAATTATTTTTTAACGTATTGGAAAGCTTGCATATCAGAAGGTCAGTAATAATCAGCACTCCCTTTCAAAAAAAGTTTGAATTTCCTATATGTTAAAAAGAGGACTGTATTAAAATAGATACCTAACCACAAGGATATTCTGATAAATACTTTTTGATACAGTCCCCTTATTATATAAATATTACCTGAAAACTTTCATCCCCTTAATTACTTAATTAGATATATAACTAATCCTCCTGCTTCTAAAATATTCTCATTATACTTCCTGCTAAATAGTACATTAGATATATCTAAAGCCTTTATGTCTTTTCCTTCACAATTTATTAAAACACCTATCTTTTCATTTATACCTTTAGCTGACTTTTCATAATGAATAAGTCTTGATGAAGTATTAAGCCAATTTATCTTTCTTCCCTTACACTGACTATAAGTATTTCTAACATTTATTAACTTTTTAACATCAACTAAAATATCATCATACTTACCCTTTTCAATATCATCCCATGGCATACACTTTCTATTTAAAGGATCTCTATCCCCTGTCATGGCAATTTCAGTTCCATAATAAATTGAAGGAGAACCTTCCATAGTTAATAAGAAACATAACTCTTGGAAAAATACATCTAAATTCTCATTGCATCTTGAGAATACTCTTCCTATATCATGAGAATCCAATAGATTAAATAAAACTCTATTAATAGGTTCTTTATACATTGAATAACATCTATTAACTGCATACATTAAATCCTTTGAAGTAGTCTTTTCATCTATCCAGAAGTTATTAATACTATCAACAAGCGGATAATTCATAACAGAATCATACTCATCTCCTTGAAGAAACTGAACGGAATCCTGCCATACCTCACCTAGTATGAATAAATCCTTTTTAACCTTCTTAAGTTCCTGTCTTATTTTCTTAATAAAGTAATGAGAAATTTCATCACCTACATCAAAACGTATACCATCGATATCCCAAGTCTCAACCCAGTACTTTAATACATCTATAAAATAATTAACTACCTCTTCATTATTAGTATTTAATCTTGGCATCTTCTTATCATAAGAAAAAGATTCATACTCCCCATTTTTAGTATTTTCTAAATCTTTATTAACAGGAAGTTTATTTACAAAATACCAATTAAAATACTTTGATTTATCACCCTTTTCTAATACATCCTGCCAAGCAAAAAACTCCTCAGAAGAATGATTTAAAACAGCATCTACCATTATCCTTATTCCTAAATTATGAGCCTTTTTAACAAGCCTTATCATATCTTCATTATCTCCAAAATCACTATCTATTTTATAGTAATCTCTAACACTATACTTATGAGAACTTGGTGAATCCATAATTGGATTTAAATAAATACCGCTTACACCTAAATCTTTTAAATACTCAAGCTTTTCTTCAATGCCCTTAATATCTCCACCATAAAAATCAAAATATCCTATAGAATCTTCCATCTTCCAATCCTTTATTTTTCTACTCCTTAGAAGATTACTTCCTTTATTAAATCTATCAGGCATAATCTGATACCATACTACATCTTTAACCCATTCTGGTGCTTTATATATATCAAAGTAATTTATATAAGGGAATTTGAAATATTGATACATTCTTCCCTTAACACATAGCTCCTCCTCTGTATAAAAATCATCCTCTAAATAAAATACCCTTTCATCATTACTGAAAATTTCAAAATAATACTGTTCTCTCTTAAACCTTGGTTTTAACTTGATTGTATATATATAAGAATATTTCAACTCAAATACCTTAATCATTTCATCTTTTTCAGCCATCCAATAAGGTTTATCACCTATACTTTCATCGTAAGGATCACCATGAATTATATTTATTTTAGTAACATCTTTCCCTGTTTTTATATTAACCACTATTTCCTCTTCATTAATAGCATAACAATTATTAAAATCTCCTCTATGATATATATTTCCTAAATTCATACTTTTCTCCTCCCTTCTATAGTTGCATTATACTATGGAGAATCTTATAATACTTGTATTGAACTACTAAATTTATAACACAAAACTATTATTTTATAGGAGTATATCATATGAAAATAAATAGAATACATGAAGTAAAAACCCATGGGCAACTTTTTTTTCCTTTTGCAATATATGGTGGAAGTATTTCAGAATACAGCAATTCATATCCCCTTCACTGGCATGAAGAAATGGAAATTATTTATAATGTTAATGGCTGTGGTTTAATAACTGTTGAAGGTGAAAATTTTTTATTAAATACAGGTGATATTATTGTAATTCCTCCAGAAACAATACATGGAATACGTCAAAATAATAATGATACTATGAGCTACTTTACAATACTTTTTAAATTATCTATTTTAAATGAAAATGAAAAAGATATCTGTTATGAAAAGTATATTAATCCATTCTTAGAGCATAAAAAAATAATTCCTGCTTATATATCTTCTAAAGATGATATAAACAAAGAATTACTACCCTATATAAAAACCTTAATAGACAGCTGTAACATTGGTGACTACGATAATGAATTATTAATAAAGTCCTGTATATACGGTATTCTTCATATTTTATTTAAATATAGTAAGGGCTCAAGTCTTAAAAATATAAATATAAAAAATACCTATAATAAATTAAAGAATATTCTTGAATATATAGAAAAGAAATATGATACAGAAATTTCAATTAAATATGCAGCATCAATATGCGGCTTTTCAGAAAGTCATTTTATGAAAATATTTAAAAGCTTTACAGGAAAAAGTTTTACACAATATTTAAATGACTACCGTTTAGAAGTTGCATTAAATCTTCTTATAAACAGTGATTTGAAAATAATAGATATAGCTGAAAACATTGGTTTTAATAACTTTTCATACTTTATACGTGCTTTTTCAAAAAGATATAATGTAACACCTTCAGAGTTTAGGAAAAAAAATAAGTCATTAAAATAATTGTACCGGCATACTTGTATTATATAAATTTGGAATATATACTAATTTTATAGCAATTATAACTTTATATTGGAGGAATACATATGAAAAATAGAACATCAAAGTTAATTCAAACAGCTCTTATGGCAGCCTTATGTTATGTTTCATTCACATTTTTACAAATTAAAATACCTGTACCTGGAGGAGATGCTACTTCTATTCATATAGGAAATGCCTTTTGTATTTTAGCAGCACTTTTCCTTGGAGGAATTTATGGAGGACTTGCTGGAGCTGTTGGTATGACGATAGCTGATCTTATGGATCCTGTTTATGTACTTTATGCACCTAAAACATTTATATTAAAATTGTGTATAGGTCTAATTGCAGGATTCATAGCTCATAAATGTGCTAATATAAGCAAATCTCATGATAAAAAATATATAATTAAATGGAGTGCTCTAGCTTCAATTGGGGCTCTTGCTTTTAATATAGTGTTTGATCCATTAGTTGGATACCTTTATAAACAATTTATCTTAGGAGTACCTCAAAGTGCTGCTGCTATTTTAGCCAAACTAAGTGTTGTGGCTACAACAATAAATGCTGTTATATCAACAATAATTGTTGTAATATTATATACTGCATTAAAACCACTTTTAGAAAAAGCTAAACTTATATAAAAATAAAGGAATTGAGAAGAATATAATCAAAACATTTTTCTCAGTTCCTTTATTCTCTAATAATTTAGTAGTAAACTCTTATATACACCATCTTTCTCTAATAATTCTTTATGATTTCCACTCTCTACTATCTTACCGTCGCTCATAACATATATATTATCAGCATTTCTTATAGTAGAAAGTCTATGGGCTATAAATAGTACTGTTTTATCCTTTAAGAAATTATTAATATTATCCATTAATCTTTTCTGAGATATATTATCTAAAGCAGAAGTTGCTTCATCAAAAATCATAATTTTAGTATTATTTAAAATAGCTCTAGCCACAGCTATTCTCTGCTTTTGGCCTCCTGAAAGCTTTACTCCTCTTTCTCCAATTACAGTATTATATCCATCCTCTAAATGCTCAATAAAATCAGTAAACTCTACAACTTTGCAAACTTCAAGTACCTTTTCTTCATCTACATTAGAATTTAATTTAATATTATTAAAAATAGTATCATCAAGAAGAAATACATCTTGAGTCACTATTGATATGTTTCTTCTTAAGTACTTTAAATTATATTCTTCAATAGGAACATTATCAATTAAAATTAGAAAGCATAGTTGTATATTGTGTAAACGCAATTAATTCACCTATTGAAAGTTCTCCTTTTATAGCCTTTATTCCTCCTATTAAATATGTAAGTATAACTATTAAACTTTCAAAAAGTATACTACAATTAGTACTTCCAGATATAATAATATCTAATCCTATAGTTTCATTAGTAAACTTTCTTTCATTATCTATATAGCTTTTAAAAAACATTCTTTTTGACTTGGATATAACAATATTCATGATATTTGATACATACTCAACTAACTGATTTGATGAATCACCAGCTATTTCACGTACCTTATTTATTTTCTCAGCTATTATCTCAGTAAACTTTATTTGAAGATAAGTCATAGCAAACTGTAGTATTATAACTATAAAAGCTAAAGATAGCTGTATCTTAATTAAAAATATAATAGCTAATATACCTGTAAGGCCTTGAAAAATCACATTAAAAAATAAATCAAGACCAAAGTCTTCTAAAATAAACATATCATTATCTAATACCCTTATTACATTTCCAGTTTTCTGATCTATAAAATAACTTCCTGAAAGTTTAGATACATGATTCAATAATTTATTCTTTAATCTAACTGAGACCTTTCTTTTTGTTTTTGAATAGAAATAAGATAAGACCATTTCAATATTTATTACAATAACACATGATAATATGTACACTATAGAAAGCTTAATTATAAGATCTATATTCTTTTCTGAAATACCAGAATCTAAAATCTGCTGGGTTAAATATGGCTTATATAAATTAATTAATGCTGCAAAAAGCATAGCAATAAAAGCCATAAAAATTTTAACTCTATTTTCCTTTAATAACTCTTTAACATATCTTAATAAATTGACTCTGCTCTTTTTACTTATCATTTATATTCCTTTCTATTAAGGATACTAATCCATTAATACTATTTAAATCATAAAAACTAACATTGGTTTAAATCACAATGTAGATATGGAATTGAATCTACAACTGCCTGAACCTCTTTATTTCTATTAAACCAAAACTCATCTTTCTTCTTCATAAGTTTTGCTTTTACACCTATGACACTTTCTAAGCATGCAGGATAACTTCTTTCACTTCTATTTGAAGGAGAACATACTAAAATTTTATATCCTTACACTCCTTTTTAATTGCAGAAGCACAAATGGTTCCATGTCCAAAATCATCACAATAATTTCCTTCAATAATTCTATAGTTTTCATCACTCTTTACAAAAGAGTATCCTGTTTTAATAGAATTTTTAAGATAATCATGGTTTACATTAATACCAGAATCAAGTATAGCAATCTTTACAGCATTTTTCATAATTACCCTCCAATTATACTGTTAATTAATAGACTTTTAAAATGAAGTGGATTTAAAAAAATCCACTCCATTTTATTTTCTAAGCTCTTGTTGATTTGTACCAAATTGGTTTATTTTTTTTGTTACAGTCAAACCAGCATCCAATATTTTGCGCTTCTACTGAAACCTCATTCTTATTTTCAATCTTCTTAATTTTTAGCATATTTCTCACCTCCTTTCAAAGAAATAATATTTTATCTACAAATCCCATTAATTTTATACAAAACATTATTAACTGCACAGCCTACAGGCTCTGGTTCAATGTAGCTTCCGGTTATAAGCTTATTAATTATTTTACATCTTGAAGAATCACATACATTACATAAAGCACATTCTCTACATTCTTCATTTGTATAGTTTGAATAAGATAAAATGCTTTGTAATTTATTTAAATCTAAACCATCATAGATATTTCCAATATTAAACTCCTCAATACCTCCAGCCATCATACATGGATATAAAGTTCCATCTGGATAGATATGTATATTATCAATACCACCTGTACATCTGCTTCCCTTATTAAAATCTATAGGGTCACATAAACTTACAAAAACATCTTCATAATCTTTTATATATTCCTTTATGGCTGCTATTTGTTTTTCTAACTCTAAAATATCTTTTTCATCCCAGTTTTTATCAAATATATTGTGACCTGGCACTATAACCTTAAATCCTAAATCTAACAAGTGTTTTACATCATCACTTAATGTATAAACAGTTTGGCTATCATAGGTTGTCCTTACTCTTATTTCTTTATCTAATCTTCCTTTAAGTTTCATAGCATTTTTGTAAACTGTGTCATAACTTCCTTCTCCATTTTTAAATGGTCTATTACAATCATGAGTTTTCTTCATTCCATCAATACTTATAGAAATATCATCAAGATCATTTATTATGAAATCTATAATCTCTTCATTTAGAATTGTTGTATTTGTGGTTGTTAAAAACATCTTTTTATAATCTTTAAATTCTTCCTTAATTCTCTTCACAAAGTACTTCATTATCTTATAATTAAGAAAAGGTTCTCCACCATGAAATGATATAAGAAGGTTTCTCATTCCCTTCATAACAATATTTACATCTTAAATTACATGCTGATGTAACCCAAATGCTGTACATCATAATTACTCACCCCATATTCGCTTTGTTAATACCTTTTTCTTTATAATGCATTCCTTATCTAAAATATCTTTATTTTCATAGTAAAGATATGAACCTGGGCATGTCCAACAAAATACGTTTACATTACATTCCTTACATTTTCCATTGTTAATGGGATTAATATTACTAACTTTTAAACTTGTATTTATTCCTTTGAACCTATTACTTGTAAGTTCATTTAAACTAGTAACTTCCTTTATATTTGCAATCTTATATTTATCAAAAATAAAGCTTGGACACGGATATATATCACCCTTAAAATCAATAAACAATTCTTTATTACCTGCACTACAGCTACAAGCTGCTGTTTCTTCTACTTTAGCTTCTAAAAACTCTTTTGGAAAATAAACTTCATCACTATAATAATAATCTTTAGCATTTTTTCCTCTTCCAACTGGCGAAAAACCTCTACATATCGGTTTAGTTCCCAATTCCTTATTTAAACTTATAAAATCTTCCTCTAATTGCTCGTTTTTCTGAGAAAAAACCATGGATATAGTTACATCATTTTTGTTTTTACTTTTAACTAATTTTATATTTTCAACAACTCTTTCAAAAACTCCTGTCCCTCTTACCTGGGAGCAGGTTTTTTCATTAATTCCATCAAGACTTATGTCAAGCTGATCACTAAGTTCACATAACATATCTACATTATCTTCATTTATAAAAGTTCCATTTGTACAAACTGTTATATGACCTTTATAATTATTTCTAAGATATTGTAAAATCTCAAAGAAATCCTTTCTAAGCATTGGTTCTCCACCACTTAACATAATATCTTCTGGATTCCATTCTATACATTTATCTATTATCTCTAATATTTCTTCAGTTTTTAAGTCCATCATTTCATCAGAACTTTGAACAGCATCAATACAACAATGTATACAATGAAGATTACATCTTTTTGTCAGCTCGATAGCAACTGTCTTATTAGGATAAAAGTCTTCTTTATCTTTATGAACAATTATCCTCATCTCTAAAAGTATATCTATTACTTTTTTAATATATACATAATCCTCTTCCTCTTCAAAAACTGCCTTCATTTCTTTAGCTAAATCTCTCATATCTCTAGCCTTATCCTTAGTTTTATAATTTGCCCCTTTGGAAACAATTACATTAGAGAACCACTTAATAGCTTCGTCAATTTCACCAGTTCTTCTATAAAGCTCTCCTATTAAATACATTAAATCATATGTATCAAGTCCATAAATTGGAGTATCTTCATTAGAATAGGCCCTTTTAAATCCTTCTAAAGCTTTTTTAAGGTAATTCATATAAATATGGATTTATAATATCATATCTTATAAAAGTATCAGTATCCTTTGACTTAATCCTTGCAACTGAAGATTTGACAGCCCTCATCTTAATCTCTTCTTATGTATAACCTAACTTTTATCTTCAAATAAAAATTTTACAGTTCTTTCTATTATTGTATTATATTGCTTTAAATCATTCATTAATTATTTAATTTCATTTTTTTATAATCAATAACTAATGTATTGTAGCTCCACTTTATTCTATTAACCATTGCACGAGATTCCTCTTCACTAAGGTTATTCAAATTTGTAAAGTTTCCCTCTGATCCTTCTTTAAACAAGCTATATACCTTATCTATACTTACTAAAAATGTCTTTGCATCATCAAGATAACCATATAAGCTACTGTCCTGTATTTTATCTTTTTGAAGTTTAGCATAAATATCTTCTATTTTAGATTTTGTACTGTTACTATTGCCTAAAACTTCATTATAATAATCTAAATTTTCTCCTAAAGTTTTAGAAGTGTCTTCATTTAAAATTTTCTTATATATTACTTCAATATATTCTTCCTGAAGATTTATTATATCATCTTTACATTCTTTTGAAGTATTTAAAATATTATAATTTTCTTTCACATGTATAACAAAACCAATTCCTGAAAATAAAGAAATTGAAATAACTAAGGCCATAGTTATTTTTATAATCCTCTTTTTCATTTCTACATTCAAAATTCTCCCCTCCCCATACTTTATTTTAATATAACAAAAGACCAAAAAACAGCATCACCTGTCCTTTATCTAAATCATATTTGCTATCCAGCTCTGTTCCATTATAGTCCAAAGAAATTTTATATTTCTATATATGAAAATAGCAGAAGATTAAAAATCTTCTGCTATATCATAAAATTATTTTTCATTTACATTTTTCTTTAATAAACCAAGCATTGCTGCAGCTACCGCTGTACCTGCTGCTATTGCTACTAAGTACATTAATGGATTTTCAACAACTCCTAATACAAATAATCCTCCGTGAGGTGCTCTTATTCCACAGTTAAATAATGCAGATAAACCTCCAGCTACTGCTGCACCTGCTACACATGATGGAATTACTCTTAATGGATCTGCTGCTGCAAAAGGAATAGCTCCTTCAGTTATAAAGCAAAGTCCCATTATAAAGTTTGTAAGTCCTGAACTTCTTTCTCTTTCAGTAAACTTATTCTTAAAAATTGCTGAAGCTAAAGCTATTGCAAGAGGTGGAACCATACCACCAGCCATAACTGCTGCCATTGTTACAAAATCTCCAGTTGAAAGTGCTGCTGTACCAAATACATAAGCTGCTTTGTTAAATGGACCACCCATATCGATTGCCATCATTCCACCAAGTACTGCTCCTAAGATTACCTTGCTTCCTGAACCCATTGAGTTTAAGAAGTTTGTTAATGCTTCATTTGCAACTGCAACATAAGGAACTATAAATACTTGAAGTAAAACACCTGCTATAAGTATACCTAACACTGGATATAATAAAGTTGGTTTTAAACCTTCTAAAGCTTGAGGTAAATAACTAAATAACTTCTTTAATCCAAGAACTATGTAGCCAGCTAAGAACCCTGCAACTAATCCACCAAGGAAACCTGCATTACCATTATAAGCAATCATACCACCAACAAAACCTACAGCTAAAGCTGGTCTATCACCAATGCTCATTGCAATGTAACCAGCAAGAACTGGAACCATTAAGTTAAATGCTATACCACCAATTGTCTTTAAAGTATCTGCTACAGCTGTTTGATTACCAAAGTTTTCAGCAGCTGCACCTGCACCAAATATACTATCCCATAAGAATGCTATTGCAATTAAGATACCTCCACCTATAACAAATGGTAACATATGAGATACACCATTCATTAAATCTTTGTATATCTTTCTTCCTATACTTTCTTTTTCACCTGATTCAGCACCTTCATTTTCGCTTCCTCCAGTGTGATGATATATAGGAGCATTACCACTTGCTGCTTCATTAATTAATTCTTCTGCTTTGTGAATACCATGAGCAACTGGACACTGAATTACTTTCTTTCCATCAAATCTAGACATTTCAACTTTCTTATCAGCTGCTACTATAATAGCTTCACAATTATCTATATCTTCTTTAGTTAAAACATTCTTAGCTCCACCAGAACCATTAGTTTCAACCTTAATTGAAATTCCCATTTCCTTAGCCTTATTTTCAAGACTTTCAGCAGCCATAAATGTGTGAGCAATACCTGTTGGACATGCTGTAACTGCAAGTACCTTATATCCGCCTTCTTCTTCTTTATTGTTTTCAGCATCAATCTTATCACTTTCTGCTTCATCAATAAGTCTTAAGAACTCTTCCTTAGAAGATGCATTTAAAAGCTTTTCCTTAAAATCAGGATTCATAAGCATCATAGAAAGTCTAGCTAAAACATCTAAATGCAGATTAGCTTCTCCTTCTGGTGCTGCTATTAAGAAGAACAGACTAGCAGGCTCTCCATCTAAAGAATCAAAATCTATTCCATCTTTAATAACCATAGCTGCTAAACCCGGTTCTCTAACAGCTTCAGTTTTAGCATGAGGAATAGCAATTCCTTCACCAATTCCTGTTGTACTTAAAGATTCTCTCTTTAAAACTGCCGCCTTATATTCTTCCTTATTATTTAAGTTTCCTCTCTTCTCCATTAAATCAACAAGCGTATTTAATGCTTCATCTTTACTTGAAACAGCTGGATTCATAGCTATTGATTCAAGTTTTAGTAAATCAGTTATCTTCATAATTTTCCTCCTATTTTACAAATTAAACAATTTGCTTTAGTAATTCGTAAACTTTATCTTCTGTTGCTAATCCTTCTGAAAATGCACTTGCACTTCCTGTTGCTACACCCATCTTAAAGGCATCTACTATATTATTATTCTTTAAATATCCAGTTATAAATCCTGCTACCATTGAATCTCCAGCACCTACTGAATTTTTAAGAACTCCTTTTGGCACATCACTCATAGTAACATTTAAATCTGAATCTACTAATATAGCTCCATCTCCTGCCATAGAAATAACAACATTTTGTGCTCCCATTTTAACAAGCTCTTTAGCATATTTCACAATATCTTCTTTGCTTTCAAGCTTAACATTAAATAGTTCAGCTAATTCATGATGATTTGGCTTTATTAAGAATGGCTTATATTTTAAAACATTCATTAAAAGTTCTCCTGTAGTATCAACTACAAACTTAATTCCTTTTGCATCTAATCTCTTCATTATATTTTCATAAATATTTTTTGGTAAAGTTTTAGGAATACTTCCTGCTAAAACTAATATATCATCAGCCTTTAAAGCATCTAACTTATTGTAAAGTTCATTTAAAGCTTTATCATTTATATCAGGTCCTGAACCATTTATTTCTGATTCTTTAGAACTTTTTATCTTAACATTTATTCTAGACATTCCATTTTCAAGTTCAATGAAATCTGTAGAACATCCAAATTCTTTAACTCTTCTTTCAATTTCCTTACCAGTAAAACCTGCAATGTATCCAAGGGCTGTATTTTCTACTCCTAAATTCTTAAGAACTATAGAAACATTAATCCCCTTACCACCAGCATATATTTCTTCACTTTCTGTTCTGTTAACATGACCAACATTTAAATCTTCCATCTTAACTATATAGTCAAGAGCTGGATTAAAAGTTATAGTGTAAATCATTAAACATCCACCTCCATTATTTTTGTCTTTTCCTTATATGAATTATTATGTGTTTTTATTGTAATAATTATTGCATCTTTAAGTTCTCCAAAAGTTATTGAACTTATTAAATCAAATTTGGAATGATCACATAATATATATGAATCTTTACACCTTCCTAAAGCTTCTTCTTTCACAGCTGCTTCATTTAAATCTGGTGTTGTATATCCTCTTAAAAGATCTACTCCATTAGTTCCAAAGAAACCCTTTGAAAAATTATATTTCTTTAAAGCTTTCAATGTTTCTACTCCCACTATAGCTTCTGTTACTGCTTTAAGCTCACCTCCTAAAATTGTAGTTTTAAGGTTTTTCTCAGCCAGCCTTCTAGCATGTACAACTCCATTAGTAATATAGTGTGCATTCTCTTCTGTTATATATTGAATCATAAGTTCTGTAGTAGTTCCTGCATCTATATAAACAACATCGTTAGGTTCTATAAGTGACGCTGCTTTTTTAGCTATATTAATTTTCTCATTAAAATTTAGGTTTTTTCTAAGCTTTACAACTTCTTCTTTGGTGTTTATTACCATTGTCTTAACTGCTGTTGCTCCACCATGAACTTTGTTTAAAAGTCCTTCATTATGAAGAAAGGTCAAATCTCTTCTTATGGTTGATTCTGAAGCATTTAGATAATTAACTAAGTCTGTAACATATACAACAGAATCAGCTCGTAACTTTTCTAAAATCAATTTGTGTCTTTCTTCTGTTAACATTTACATCACTTCCTTAACTTAAGAATACATCATTTCAAATCACAAGTCAATCATTTTCAATCAAAAATAATCATTTTCAATCAAAAATAATCATTTTTCGTCATTTTATTCATTCAAAACCTTTCATTTTTATATTATTTTCCATTTTTATTCACATTTCATTAACCAAATAAACATTTTTTTCATATATTATTATTGACTAATGAATAAAAGGAAGGATACTATTTTGGGTATGTATTATTTAGATAATGATAGTTTTTGCAGAAATAAAGATGTTAAAAACTTTAAAGATATAAAAAAAGAAACATGTATGAAAATGGATTATGCTAAAGCCTATGTTTTATCTCAAAAATATGAAAATCTTATAAGCATTAAATATGTTTTTGATGCTGGAACAATTTTTAAGGATTTAATTTGTCCTTATCATGAAAAGAAAGTTAACTAAGAGAGGTAGTAACATGGACAGAGAGACACTTTTAAATGCCATTAGAAAATATTTATTTTATACTGTTGAATTAAATTTATATTTAGATACTCACAAAGACTGCAGCCAGGCTGAAAAAGATTATAAAGCTATGTCTGATAAGTTAAACAAGCTAATATGTGAATATGAATCAAACTTTGGACAGCTTCAAAACTTTGGATTAAGTACTGAAATGAACTCATGTTCATGGTGTGATGATCCATGGCCATGGGAAAAAGAAAACAACAGGGGGTGCTGTAGATAATGTGGACATACGTAAAAACTCTTCAATATCCAGTTAATTTAAAATCAAAGGACTTAAGAATTGCTAAATGTTTAATAAGCCAATATGGCGGACCAGATGGAGAACTTAGTGCAGCTTTAAGATATTTAAATCAAAGATATACTATGCCTACAGGATGCACTAAAGGTATTTTAACAGATATAGGAACAGAAGAATTAGCTCACGTTGAAATTATTGCAGCTATGATTTATCAGCTAATGGAGAATGCTTCTATAGAAGAAATTAAAAAAGCAGGACTTGACGGACACTTCACTGATCACGGAAAAGCTTTATATTATGCAGATGCTCAAGGAAATCCATGGACTGCAACTTATATCCAGGCAAAAGGTGAACCAATAGCTGATATATATGAAGATATGGCTGCTGAACAAAAAGCTAGAGTAACTTATGAATGGTTAATTACATTAAGTGATGATCATGATGTTAAAGAAGTTTTAAAATTCTTACGTGAAAGAGAAATAGTTCACTTTCAACGCTTCGGTGAAGCTTTAATGAAAGTTCAAGACGCATTATGCAAAAAATAGTTAAAATTTCAGGCTATCATTTTCTTAAATGGTAGCCTTTTATATTGTATCATCTTCTATTCATGAGCATGGTCATATAGCTTTTGAATATCTTCTGGAAGATTATTTGGAATCATCTCATGAAGTCTTTCTTCATTCCCATCTTTAATAGCCTGTTCATAATACCAGCACAATCATCTACTGTCTCTAATAAAGATTAATTTCTGCAATCTAATAAAGCTAAGATTTCAAGTATACTCTCATCCCCAAATGCACTTCCTTCTGCATTACTATATTCCGTTAAAACTATAATTTAAATTAACTAATGGTATATTTAAATATCTTTTTGAAAATAATAAGTATGCGATAGGAGTTGATTAGTATGACATACACAAATGAAAAAATTTATAGTAAAGAAAACTATAAACGTAATGGGCATAAAACGCAAAATCAATATGCTAAAAACAGCTTTAATACTTCTATTGAAGAACCTGGAATCAATAAAAGCGGTATAGAAGCTAAAAAGAAAGGATTCTAAGGACTGTATGATAGCTAAGTTTATTAACCTCCGCAATTCATATTCTTCGGTTAATAAGCTTACTCCCATACCTTTAGTAGTTAGTAGAGTTTTAAAAAACCCTTATCCACTATTAATCATTCAGCTTAAAACTCTACTTGCTATGTATGTTTAGAGGTAAAAAAAAATCAGCCATATTCATGGCTGATTTTATTCCGCACATAAACTAATTCCTCTTGGCTGTACTGGTGTTGAAAATACAATTTGTGTTTCAGTACTTCCAAATTTTTGTAAACGCCCTATGAAAGTATCTAATTCTACTGTTGTATGATATGCTACCTTAATAAGCATTGAATAAGCTCCTGTCACACAGTTGCATTCAATTACATTAGGACAGGAATCTATAAAAGGATAAAACTCAGACTTTAACTTAGGAGTCATTGCCAAATTAATAAATGCTACAATATTATATCCTAATTCAAGTTGATTTACAGTAGCTCTGTAACCAGTAATAATACCTGCCTTTTCTAACTTATCAATTCTTGCTGAAACTGCTGGTGGTGATAAGAAAACTTCTTCTGCTAGTTGTTTTAAAGGATAACGAGCATTCTTTTGTAATAGTTTTATTAATTTTAAATCTACCTTGTCCATAAATAACACCTCATTTTACTTTTTTACAGCTATCTTTTCTCTTTTAGCTGCTTATATATTTAAAAATTCTAACTTCAAATTAATTTCTCTTTTGATATCTTACAGGATCCTGATATCTTATAACTTAAAACAAAGCAGCTGACCCATGTTTTTTAGTGCGGTAAGTAACTTTGTAAGCCATACAAAAGATTCTAATAGAAAAAGGGACACATTAAATATACTAAACTATTAGTCTATTTAATGTGCCCCTTTGCACTATAGTCATATTTTAATATAGGTGGGCAAATTATACAAATATGATTTTTGGCAAATACTTTAATTATTTAAGTTATAGCACCTATTAACTGTTGATTTTAAAGTTTTTCTTTATTTTTCACTTTTATACTATCTGCAGACAGACTATATATTATTAAGTTCCAATTACATTAACTTAATTTTCTTAAGGAAAACATAGCCCAAGCTCCTTTTTCTTAGCACTTCAACTTAATTTATTTACATTTTAGCAAAAAAAATGTACCTTATGCTTATAAAATAACTTTAAGAAATGAGGGATAAAAATGAACTACAGAATAGAATTTGATTCAATAGGAAGTTTACAAATACCAGAAGATGCTTATTATGGAGTACAGTCTCTAAGAGCTAAAAACAATTTCCCTATTACTAATAAGAAGATGCATGATGAACTTATAGTAAGTATGGCTCAAATAAAAAAAGCTGCTGCTATTACTAATAAGAATTCAGGTCTTTTAAGTGAAAAAATTTGCAATGCAATTATATTTGCCTGTAACGAAATTATTAATGGAAGATTTCATGAGCAATTTATTGTAGATGCAATTCAAGGTGGTGCTGGTACTTCTGCTAATATGAATACAAATGAAGTTATTGCAAATATAGCCATTGAATTTTTAGGTTATGAAAAAGGCAATTATAAAATAGTTCACCCTAATGATCATGTTAATATGGCTCAATCAACAAATGATGTTTTTCCTTCAGCAGGAAAATTAACAATTCTTAAACTGATGCCAAAAGCAATAGCAGAATTAAAAAAATTATATACTGCCTTTTTAAAGAAAGCAGATGAATTCGATAATATTTTAAAAATGGGACGTACTCAATTACAAGATGCCGTGCCTATGAGACTTGGTCAATCCTTTGCCGCCTATGGAGAGGTTATTAAGCGTGATATAAAGAGACTTACAAATATTCAGGATGAAGTTAGATACCTAAACATGGGAGCTACTGCTATTGGAACTGCTATTAACGTAAGCCCTTATTATTTAGATAATATAGTTAGTGAAATTAGTAAAGAAACTGGCATTGAATTATATCAATGTTTAAATCTTATAGATGGCACACAAAATTTAGATTCATTTGTAGCTGTATCATCTGCATTAAAGACATGTGCTATTAATCTTTCAAAAATAAGCAATGATTTAAGGTTATTATCAAGCGGTCCTAGAACAGGAATAAGCGAAATAAACCTTCCTGCTAAACAAAATGGTTCTTCTATAATGCCAGGAAAAATCAATCCTGTTATACCTGAAGTTGTAAGCCAGGTTGCCTTTAATATAATAGGACATGACCTAACAATAAATATGGCAGCAGAAGCTGGTCAACTTGAACTAAATGCCTTTGAACCAGTATTATTCTATAATATCTTTGAATCTATAGAAACTTTAGCTGGCGCCTGCAAAACATTAACTGAAAACTGTGTTGAAGGCATTACAGCTAATAAGGAAAGATGCCTTGAACTTTTTGAAAATAGTGTATCTTTAAGTACAGCATTATGTCCTTACTTAGGTTATAAAAAATCAGCTGAAATAGCAAAAACTGCTTTACAAACTGGAAGAAAAGTTAAGGATATTGTGTTAGAAGAAAATCTTCTAAGCAAGGAAAAACTAGATATAATCCTTGATCCTTATAAACTTACAGGCAATTCCACTCAAAGTAAAGCCAGTGCAGTACTCTAAACAATATAAATCGATAAAAGGCATAAAGAAAAAAATCTTTAATGCCTTTTATTTTAATTTATTAAATAATTCATATATTCCCTGTAAATCTTATTAGATGTCTTTTCGTAAAATTCTTTATAGATATTAAGAGCAAGATTAAATAAATTCTTATAATCATTAATTGATTTTAATCTTACACCTGTAAAAAATCCATTAGGCTTAGTAACATTGAAATGAATCTGCTCTTCTAAACTTATAAAAACATCTTCTTGATTCATATTACTTTCATTAAATTCTCTCCAAGCTCTTCTAACTTCCCAAGGAGCATCTAATGAAGGAAAATACAAATTACAATTTTCTCTCTTCCATGAATAAAAACTTTCACTTCCAAACTTAATACCTGCTTCACTTAAATGACATCTATCATATATAGCTTTATCCTCTGTTAATACTGCATCTTGAGCATTTAATTTTTCCATTTTAATTTTATTAATCTTATTAATTATAGAACAATCTTGAATTGACTTTTTTTTATTTGACATCTCCGTTTCCTCCTAAAAATCTCCTATAACATAATAATATTATTAACCAGGAGTATTTATTCCATAGTTTCATGGTAATTATTACCATATAATTATATATATTTTTCTATATATTATCAATAACTGTATTATGTCATAAAATGTATGAGGTTAAACTAATGTCTATATTATCTTTCCATCTTCTATTAAAGCCTCTTCATTTATCAAAGTATCTGAAGTTATTACACATCCATTTCCTATCTTTGCACTATTCATTATCTTTGTATCATCAACAGTACCTCTTTCTATAACAGTATTAGCACCAATTTCAACATTTCTTCCAATATAAACTCCTCCATACCTAGGAATTTGAATCTTTTTACCTTCTTTATCTGTGAGAAAATCATAAGAGTTTCTTCCAATTACAGTACCAGAATTAATTACGGTACCCTGACCTATAAATACTTTTCCTTCTATAGATATGTTATTTTTAAGAATTACCCCCTCCTCAAAAACAACTTCCTTTCCAATATAACAATAAGCACCAACATTAATATTTTCATTGATGCTGCTTGTATTAATTATTGAATTTTTATTAACCCCTAAAGAATAATCTTCACTTTTAAAAAATTCGTTCACTATAGAGAAAAATGTAAGTTTAGGTTCTTTGCAGACTATAAAGTTAAGTCTATTACTAACATTCACAATCTGCATAGAATCAGGCACTATAATAAGTGTATTTTTAATATCACTAAAATCACATTCACTTATATTTTCTTTTTGTTCAAGCCAGCTCATACAATTTGAACTTATATTTGAGATTGAAGAGAAACAATTAATAGTTATATTTTTGCTTCCTATATACTCATATTCTACACTAGTAATATCAAGATAATCTAATATAGTTTCCAGTCTTACTTCCACATAAAAACCCCCAGCAATTATTACTTAAAAATACTATTAATAATTATTATTATGCTTTATGACCTATAACTTATTCCTATTCAATCTCTTCTTTTGAAGTTTTAGGTAAAACTATTGTAAAAGTTGATCCTACGTTAACTTTACTTGTTACACTTATTTTACCATTATGTAATTCTACAAGTCTCTTTGTTATTGTAAGACCTAATCCACTTCCATTAGATGATGCTTCTCTCTTTGAATTTACAACCTGACTAAATCTATCAAAAATCGTATCTAAACTATCTTCTGGAATACCACTTCCTGTATCTCTTATATCAATTTTGATTTTATCATCAAGATCTGAAATATAAACAAGGATTTCTCCACCTTCATCTGTAAACTTAGAAGCATTATTCACAATGTTTATAATACATCTTTCAATAGCATTTTCATCAAAAGCCATTATACATTCTTCCATTTCAGTATCAAATATCAAATTAATCCCCTTTTGCTCTACAAGACTCTTTAAAGATAAAGCAGCCTCTTCTACTACATAAACCAAATCTTTTTCTTCAACAAATAGTTTATAACTTCCAGCATCTATT
>CAKVFO010000014.1 GCA_934746785.1 uncultured Clostridium sp.
CTTCTCTTCCTGGTGCCTTAATATCTCTTGGGTTAGATGCTCCACAAGCTAATACTACTGCATCATATTCCTTTAAAATCTTTGCTGCCTTGTAGTTAGTTCCTACATCAGCATTAGTTATGAAAGTAATTCCTTCTTCCTTCATAACATTAACTTTTCTATCAATAACATGCTTTTCAAGTTTCATGTTAGGAATACCATACATTAGTAATCCACCAATTCTATCACTTCTTTCAAAAACAGTTACTGAGTGTCCTCTTTTATTTAACTGATCTGCAGCAGCTAGTCCAGCAGGACCTGAACCAACTACAGCTACAGTCTTTCCAGTTCTTACTTTAGGAGGCTGAGCCTTAGCTAAACCTTCTTCATAAGCACCTTCTATTATACTTCTTTCATTTTCTTTTATTGAGATTGCATCACCGTTTAATCCGCATGTACATGCTATTTCGCAAGGTGCTGGACAAACTCTTGATGTAAATTCTGGGAAACTATTTGTCTTCTTTAGACGATTATAAGCTTGTTCCCAGTTTCCTGTATATATTAAGTCATTCCACTCTGGTATTAAATTATGAAGTGGACATCCTGTTACCATTCCTTTTATTAGTATACCTGACTGACAGAAAGGCACACCACATTCCATACAACGAGCACCTTGAACTTGTTGTTTTTCCTTTGATAAGCTCTCATGGAATTCATTAAAGTTTTTAATTCTATCTTTAGGTGCAGAGGCTATACTCTCTTCACGACTATATTCTAAAAAGCCTGTTGGTTTTCCCATTTCCTAACACTCCTATCTTCTTGTATTAGCATAGAAAGCTTCGATTTGAGCTTGTTCACTGCTAAGTCCTTTTTCTTCCATTGCCACAGTTGTTAAAAGCATCTTCTTATATTCATGAGGTATAACCTTCTTAAACTTAGGTAGGTATTCACCAAAGTTTTCTAAGATTAATTTACCCTTTGTTGAGTTAGTATTTTCAACGTACTCTTCTATTATTTCTTTAAGTTGTAATACATCATACTTAGAAGTAACAGATTCTGATGAAACAAGTTCCTTATTAAGTTTTGTATAAAGATTTCTATCTTCATCTAATACGTAAGCAATACCTCCGCTCATACCTGCAGCAAAGTTTTTACCAGTCTTACCTAAGATAACAGCGCATCCACCAGTCATATATTCGCATCCATGTTCACCTACACCTTCAACTACTGCTGTAGCACCTGAGTTACGAACACAGAATCTTTCACCTGCAACACCATTTATGAATGCTTTACCACTTGTTGCACCATATAAAGCAACATTACCAATTATGATATTTTCATCTTCTTTAAACTTAGCATTAACATTCTTAGGAGGGGTAACTACTATCTTACCACCTGATAGACCTTTTCCAAGGTAGTCATTACTATCTCCTACAAGTCTTAATGTTAAACCATTAGGAATGAAAGCACCAAAGCTTTGTCCACCACTACCATTACACTTAACTGTAAACATATCTTCAGGTAAAGTGTTATAGTAACGTTTAGTTATTTCTGCACCAAATATTGTTCCAAGAGTTCTATCAATATTTGTTACATCAATTTCAATTTCTTTCTTTGTCTTAGTTTCAAGAGCTGTTTTAAATTTCTTTAATAGAACTTTTTCATCTATAGTCTTTTCTAATTCGAAATCATAAACATTCTTCTTGTTATAACATACTTTATATTGTTTTCCTACGTAAGGATTGTTTAATATCTTATCTAAGCTTACCTTTTGAGCTTCTCCACATTCGATGTCATCTCTTTGTTTTAATAGGTCTGTTCTTCCTACTAATTCATCTACAGTCTTAACTCCAAGTTTCGCCATATATTCTCTTAATTCTTGTGCTATAAACTTCATGAAGTTAACAACATATTCTGGCTTACCTTTAAATCTCTTTCTAAGTTCAGGGTTTTGAGTAGCAATACCAACTGGACATGTATCAAGGTTACATACTCTCATCATTACACATCCCATAGTTACAAGTGGTGCTGTAGCAAATCCAAATTCTTCTGCTCCAAGAAGTGCTGCAATTGCGACATCTCTACCACTCATAAGCTTACCGTCAGTTTCCATAATTACTTTTGATCTTAAATCATTCATAATTAATGTTTGATGAGTTTCAGCTACACCAAGTTCCCAAGGAAGTCCTGCATTGTAAATAGAACTTCTAGGCGCTGCACCTGTACCTCCATCATATCCTGATACTAATACAACTTGTGCTCCTGCTTTAGCAACACCAGCTGCTACTGTACCAACACCAGCTTCAGAAACAAGTTTTACAGAAATTCTTGCATCTTTATTAGCATTCTTACAATCGTAAATAAGCTGAGCTAAATCTTCAATTGAATAAATATCATGATGAGGTGGTGGTGATATTAATCCAACACCAGGAGTTGAATGTCTAGTTTTAGCAACCCATGGATAAACCTTCTTAGCTGGAAGATGTCCACCTTCACCTGGTTTAGCTCCCTGAGCCATCTTTATTTGAATTTCCTGTGCACTTACTAAGTATCTAGAAGTAACACCAAATCTACCTGATGCAACCTGTTTAATTGCAGAACATCTGTTAAGACCATCTGGTCCTACTGTTAATCTATCTAAATCTTCTCCACCTTCACCAGAGTTAGATTTACCTCCAATAGTATTCATGGCAATTGCTAAAGTTTCATGAGCTTCTTTTGATATAGAACCATAACTCATAGCCCCTGTCTTAAATCTCTTAACTATTGAATCTACACTTTCAACTTCATCTATTGGAATTCCCTTTGCAGGATAATTAAAATCTAATAATCCTCTTAAATTAATCTTATTTGTTTCCTCATCAATAAGTTTACTATATTCTTTAAATGTCTTATAATCTCCAGTTCTTGTTGCCATTTGTAAAAGATGAATAGTCTTTGGATTATATAAATGTTCTTCTTTTTCACTTCTTAATTTATGATTTCCAACACTGTCTAATGTTAAATCTACATTTAATTCAAGTGGATCAAATGCTTCTGAATGAAGTTCATCTATCTGCTTTTCAATATCCTTAATAGTAATACCTTCTATTCTTGATACTGTATTAGTAAAGTATTTATTTATTACTTCTGAACTTAATCCTATAGCTTCGAATATTTGTGATCCTTGATAACTTTGAATAGTTGATATACCCATCTTAGAAGCTATCTTTACAATACCATCAAGTACAGCTTGATTATAATCATTAACTGCTGCATAGTAATCTTTATCTAACATATTGTTATCAATAAGTTCTTTTATACTATCTTGAGCCAAATATGGATTAATAGCACTTGCACCATATCCAAGTAATGTAGCAAAATGATGTACTTCTCTTGGTTCACCACTTTCAAGAATCATTGCAACAGAAGTTCTCTTCTTAGTTTTTACTAGATGCTGTTGAAGCGCTGATACAGCAAGTAGTGAAGGAATTGCAACGTGGTTTTCATCTACTCCTCTATCTGAAAGGATAAATATATTTGAACCATCTGCAAAAGCTCTATCAACTTCTAAGAATAATCTATCTATAGCTTTCTCTAAAGATGTATTTTTATAATATGTTATAGGAACTACCTTTACCTTAAATCCATCTCCATCCATACTCTTAATCTTAAGAAGGTCTGTACTTGTTAATATTGGATTATTAACCTTTAATACTCTACAGTTTTCTGCCTTTTCTTCAAGAATGTTTCCATCTTCTCCTATGTACACTGATGTTGAAGTTACTACTTCTTCACGTATAGCGTCTATAGGCGGATTAGTTACTTGTGCAAATAATTGCTTAAAATAATTAAATAATGGCTGATGATTATTTGATAAAACAGCAACTGGAGTATCTTTACCCATGGCAGCCATTGGTTCCTTACCAGTCTTAGCCATTGTTAATATAGAATTTTTCAAGTCCTCATATGTATATCCAAAAGCTTTTTGAAGTTTTGCTCTATCTTCCTTAGAATATTCTATAACTTTCTTATTAGGAATCTTTAAATCCTTTAATCTAATTAAATTGTTATCAAGCCATTCACCATATGGTTGTCTATGTGCATAATATTCTTTTATTTCATCATCATCTATAAGTCTTCCTGCCTTAGTATCAACAAGAAGCATTTTTCCTGGTCTTAATCTATCTTTAACAACAACCTTAGCTGGATCTATATCTAATACACCAACTTCTGAAGAAAGTATTAAATAATCATCATCAGTTATATAGTATCTTGATGGTCTAAGTCCATTTCTATCAAGAACTGCTCCTACTAAATCACCATCACTAAATACTATTGATGCAGGACCATCCCATGGTTCCATCATTGTTGAATAGTATTGATAAAAATCTTTCTTAGCTTGACTAATGTTACTGTTCTTGCTCCATGGTTCAGGAATAGTAATCATTACTGCAAGTGGTAATGGCATTCCACTCATTACTAAGAATTCTAAAGTATTATCAAGCATTGCAGAGTCTGAACCTTCTTGATTAACTACTGGAAGAATCTTGTACATTTCTTCTTTTAGATAATCTGATTCCATATTTTCTTCTCTTGCATGCATCTTATCAACATTACCACGAATGGTATTAATTTCCCCATTATGAACTATAAATCTATTTGGATGTGACCTATTCCAGCTTGGATTTGTATTAGTACTAAAACGTGAGTGAACCATTGCTATTGCTGATTCATAATCTACGTCTTGAAGATCTTTAAAGAATGATCTAAGCTGCCCAACTAAGAACATTCCTTTATAAACGATTGTACGACTAGATAAAGATACTACATAAGTATTATCATTACTTTGTTCAAAAACTCTACGTGCAACATAAAGTCTTCTATCAAAGTCTAGCCCCTTATTTACATCCTTTGGTTTCTTAACAAAACCTTGTAGTATATAAGGCATACACTCAACAGCTTTATGACCTAAAACATCAGGTGCAGTTGGTACTTCTCTCCAACCCAAGAATTTTAGTCCCTCTTTTTCTACGATAATTTCAAACATTTTCTTTGCTTGATTTCTCTTTAATTCATCTTGTGGAAAAAAGAACATTCCTACGCCATATTCACCTTCTGCCCCAAGGTCTATATTTAAATCTTTAACTGCTTTTGTAAAGAACTTATGAGATATTTGTAATAGCACACCAACACCATCACCTGTTTTTCCTTCAGCGTCTTTACCTGCTCTATGTTCTAAGTTTTCTACAATACTAAGAGCATTTACTACGGTTTTATGAGTTTTGATTCCTTTGATATTAACTATAGCCCCAATACCACAGTTATCGTGTTCAAATCTTGAATCGTATAAACCACAATTAGATTGTTTTGTTATAATATCATTTCTTTCTCTCATTATAACCCCTATCCTTTCTAGTCATCTTATTGATTCTATATTACTCACTATTTAAATCTTTTAAAAGATTTCTTAGATATTTGCTTATTTTTTTTAATAAGAGAGGGGCAAAACTTTAAATAATTAATCTTACACATAAAATAATTAAGCAAAATAACTTCCTATACGTTAAAAAAAGACCGATTTTAAAAAAATCAGTCTCTCTTTGTAAATTCTTCATTAATTATAATATTTTTAATTCTATGTCTATTAACTATTTTGCTACTCTTCCTTCAGCTATTCCATAAATAAGATAATGATTATAATATGCAGCATTATCTTCTCCATATGCATTTCTTAAATCTTCATATCTAGATTTATATACTTCAAGATTGAAGTTAGGGCTTGATGCTCGTCCTTCTTTCATTCCATAATCTAAAAAATGTGAAATTATTTGATAATAATCATTTCCAAATACATTTTTTACATCTGGATTCTTTTCTATGTAATATCCCATGTTAAATATTGGTGATAAGTCTCTTCCTTCCTTATAACCATATTCTAAAAAGTGATTATACGCAGCAGTATAGTTTCCTTTTCCAAATGCATTTATTAAATCCCTGTTATTATTTAAATAATATGCAACATCAAAAGTTTGAGATGCCATTCTGCCTTCACTTATACCATAATCAAGATAATGATTATAAAGACTTACTCCATCATTGCCAAAGGCTCTAGATAAATCACCATATTTCCATGCATAAAAACCAGTATTACATATTACTTTTACTTTTGGACTATTTAAATCTACAGATTGCTTTGATGAATTTAATATTCTTCTCGCCCTCCAAAAATTCCATATATTAGAAATCTTAACAACATCACCTGTTTGAGGTGAATGTATCATTTGATTATTTCCAACATAAATACCAACATGGTTAGAATGAGTAAATACTAAATCTCCTACTTCTAATTCATTTCTTGAAACTTCTTTTCCTGCATTAATTTGATCATAAGTGGTTCTTCCTATGTTTATACCTGCAGCCTGATTATACACATAATATGTTAAACCTGAGCAATCAAAAGAATTAGGACCTGCTGCGCCATAAGAATATGGTCTTCCTAAAAATCTTTTAGCATAATCTACAACAGTTTGTCCACTTACTGCAGCTTCAGTTTCTACAGCTCCTGTAAATGTGCATAGTGCAAAAATTAAAATAGCTGAAATTAATGAAAGAATTCTTTTGGGTTTATTATTCATTATCACCACAAGTCTCCTTTCTTTCTTTTCATTATTATTCTATATAAAATTGCACAAAATGACAAAGGTAATAAATGCCTTGTATTTCGGGCAAAATAATAATTTAAATAAATATATTTTATAAAGTTTTTTTCTTTTCATTACACCTTTATGATATAATAGTAAAAAATTATATATAGGAGTGATTTTAATGTTACAAACTGGAATAAAAGCACCAGATTTCACTTTATTAAGCAAAGATGGTGAAGAAATAACTTTCAGCAATATAATGAACAAAAATGAAACTGTAATTTTATATTTTTATCCAAAAGATTCTACAGCAGGATGCACTAAACAAGCCTGTGGATTTAGAGATAATTTTGAAGAATTTAAAAACTTAAATGCTGCTATTGTAGGTATAAGTAAGGACAGCGTAAAATCACATATGAATTTTGCTGCTAAACAAAACCTTCCTTTTATACTTTTATCTGACCCTGATTTAGAAGCTATAAAAGCTTATGATGTATGGCATGAAAAAAAGATGTGTGGAAAAACTTATATGGGCGTTGTTCGTACTACTTATATAATAAAAAATGGAATTATAGATAAAGTTTATGACAAAGTTAAAGCTGCTAATAACCCTGTAGAAGTTTTAAATTACTTAAGAGAGAAATAAAACTATGAAGATAATTATTTCACCTGCTAAAAAAATGAATATAGATAACGATGATTTTATAAGTAGGGATTTGCCTGTATTTATGAATAAAACTGAAATGTTACATAAATCATTAAAATTATTATCTTATGATGAACTAAAAAAAGTTTTAGCTTGTAATGATGATATTACCAAATTAAATTATAATAGGTATAAAGATATGAACTTAGAGCATAATCTAACACCAGCACTTTTTTCATATGATGGTATACAATATAAATATATGTCGCCTAATTCTTTAACTTATGACGAACTTGAATATCTAGAAAATCACTTACGAATTTTATCTGGATTTTATGGAATTTTAAAACCTTATAATGGTGTTGTTCCATATCGCATAGAAATGATGGCTAAATTTAAAACTGATTATTTTAAAAATCTTTATGACTTTTGGAAAGATGATTTATATAACAACCTTACAAAAGATGATAAAATTATTTTAAACTTAGCCTCTAAAGAATATAGTAAATGTATCGAAAAGTATTTAAATGAAGATGATACATATATAACTGTAATCTTTGGCACTCTTAAAGATAATAAAATAAAAGTGAAAGCTACAGAAGCCAAGATGGCTAGAGGTTTAATGGTTCGATATATGGCTCAAAATAACATTGAAAATATTGAGGATATAAAAAGCTTTTCAGATTTAGGATTTAAATTTTCTAAAGAGCATTCAAGTGAAAAGGAGCTTGTATTTCTAAAATAATTTTCTATACAGTACAAAGTGGCTGACGCCACGCTTTTTAGCGCAGGAAGCCAGTTATAATCAGTGCTCGCTCTCAAAAAAAGTTTTTAATTTCCTATACGTTAATAAAAGCTATATCTGAAAATTTATAACTCCTTCAGATATAGCTTTCTTGATTTTTGATAACATTTCTAACTTACCCACAAATTAAAATGTATCAATTAAAAGAACGATTGTAAAAACACAGTAATCTTACCAATGATTATGTTATAATAATACTATTTATTGTAATCGTTGTCAAGCATTTATTATTCAACAAAAAAATTATCTTTTTGTATAACTTCTTGAGAATTATTTCTTACTACTACTACTTCAATAGTTTTTTCTCCTTTAGATAACCTTCCAAAGTCTACATACTCATTAAGTCTATCCAAGTCAAATACATTTTCATGATTATTTAATGTTTTACTTATTTCATATCTATTAGTACTTATATCCTTTATTTTTATACCAGCACATTTAATGGTATCATTACATTCAATAGTACCTTCAATATTATAATCAGTATTTATCTTTATTTTTTCTGGTGCATTATATCCCTTTAAATTTATATATGGATTATGAATTCTGCATCCAGTTAATAAAACTATTAACAATACTGCTACACAAACAAAAATTAATAATAACTTTTTCATATTACATCCCTATTAATTGTTATTATATATAATATGATTATTAATAGATTTTTGTCACTACTTTTTTACCTATGTTTTCTGCAAATAAGCACCAAAGAAATTACAACACCAATTAAAACTATAATTCCATTAACTAAAGCCGGCCTCTGAAAATCCTATAGCTGCCGAAACCTGTTGTAGAGTATTAACTATAGCTACCCCCATAACAAAATCAGGATATTTTAAAGGAGATTCATATCCTTAGTCTTTTTTTCATCATCTATGATTTCTGCTATTTCATTAATATTGGCTATGAGACCTTCTACTATATTATCATGAGTTGATAATACATCTTTTAAATTGTTAATTATTTTTTCCCCTGCAAGCTCTATAGCTTCACATCCAAGCTGCTCTTTTTCATGTTTAGTCAAATTAGATATTAAATAGAAACTCTCAATCTAGTAAACAAAACTTAAAAAGATCTGCATACAAAGATATTATATACAAATCTTTTCACCTCAATTTTGCTTTATACTCTTACGTCTATTACATTCCCTAATCTAGTATCAACAGCCATTTTTCCCATCATTGCATTTAAGTTTTCTGCAACCTTTTCTGAATTATCCATACTCATTTTTAATAAAGCTGTTCCTACTTGAGTCTGTAGTGAACTTTGACTCATAGCAATTGATAAACTTCCTATATCCATAGTATCCCCCCTTTTTAATTATTTATCGTACTATATAAGTTCTACTTTAACTTCACTGTAACCTTTTTTTCTTCATCTAAAACTAAATCACTTACCTCAGGTATTCCTATTGTATATTTCTTTGATAAATCAGCTTTAGTTAATTGAACACTTACAATTTTATTTTCTATATCTATTATAGTTGTACTAGCCCCCTCATAAACACAATAATCCTTCATATTTTCATCAAATAAAACTACATTTCCTAATAATCTATAATCATAGTTTCCTTCTAACTTAAAAATTAGCTCTGTATATTTATCAGCTGTCTTTATATCATTAACTACAATTTTACTTTCATTATTACTAAAAACTTCTTTCCCTCTTAATTTATCTATAGTTTGAAATGCTGTCTCCTTATCAATATCTAGATTATAACTTACACTATCTAAACCATATCCATCATTTAATTCTTTTTCTGTTGGTTTTCTTGATATATACTCTCTATTTAAGATTCCATTTTCACTTGATGAGGAACATTTTAATATATAATTATCATTCTCTCCTCTTAATGCCTCATTTCCATTTGCTTTAATAATCTCTATATATTCTTTTTTAGATATATCATTTAAAATTTTAAATTCATAATTAAAGTTTCCATCTATATCAATGCTTCCAGAAATTGATTTAGTAAGCAATACCTCTCCATTATTGTCTCTAACTATAAAATCGCTTATACTATTACTTCCAGAATCATAATTATTTATTTTTCCTTCTAAGTATAGCTTGCTCTGTAAAGGAGTAACTACAAGCTTGTTTACATTTAAATTTAAATCACTATTATTAAATAAGTTTTTATTTATTTCATATGCTGTAACTTCATCCCCCTTGTTAACTTTCAAGCTGAAATCCCACTTTCCTGAAGCTATTTTTTCACTTCCTCTTCTTACTCTTTTTATATTAAAATCTATATTTACTAAATCGTTCAAATTAATTTTTGAAACATCAGCTTCTAAAATGACTGCTGCTGTTTTTTCATCTATCATTCTTACGTTAATTCCACTTGATTCAGCTGACTCCCCATTAATTTGTAAATCATACTCCATATCAATAAAATCTCTTATTTTCTCAGTATTTTCATATCCCTTTAATTTATCTGATTCAATAGTTAATGATACAACTAAAGTATTATCATCTATAACTACTTTATTTAGGCTGATTTCTATATTCTTATCCTCTACTTTTAAATTAATATCTTTCCCTAGTTCCTTATACTTATCTAAGTTTTGTTTATATTCCCCCTCTTTAAAATAATCAAATATATTTTCTATTATTGAATAAGCATTTACTTTTTCAAATCCTATTGTTCCTGCCCCTATAATCCCTACAATTATAGCTGCAGCTGCTAATGTTCTTTTATTAAATACAATACTTTTTCTTTCCTCTTTTTTGGCTCTTTTATATCCCTTTAATATTGCTTCATCTAAATTATCCGGTATATTAATAAAATCTTTTAAATTATTATCCATAATTAAATAACCTCAACTTTCATATGATCTCTTAAAATTGAAATTGCCTTATACAAGTTTGTCTTCACTGTACTCTCTGGTATTTCTAAAACTTCTGCAATTTCTTTAAAAGTTAAATCATCAAAATATTTAAGTATAACTACCTTTTTATATTTTTCTTGAAGCTTATCTAAGGATTCCATTAAATATAATCTATCATCCTCTTCATTATGAACTGGTTCAACTTTTTCTAAAACTTTTTCATGTTCCATATATACTATTTTGATTTTCTTATTATAAAAATCAGTAGATACATTAATAGCTATTCTAATTATCCATGTATTAAAATATTTAGGTTCCTTTAATTTTTTTATAGATTTATAAGCTCTATACACAACTTCCTGAACTATTTCAAGTGCCATATCCTCTTCTTTTACATAGGCAAAAGCTGTTCTATATATCTGTTCTTTACTATCATTAATAAGTTTAAGAAAAGCTTTATCATTTCCCTTTATAGCCTTTCTTATAGTCTTTTCTTCTAACATATTCTTCTCCCTTAAATTTTACTATAATGATTATTATCACTAATTAGACACTATATTTTCCAAAAAAGTTTTAAAAAAACAAAAATATTTTTACCAAATATAAAAAGGAAGCACTTTATGCCTCCTTTTTACTCAAACTATCTTTTTAAATCTATTACATTTTGTACTAAAGCTTTGCATCTTCCACAAGCGGTACCTGCACCCGTAATCTCTCCAACTTTCTCTACTGTATCTGCTCCATTTTTAACAGCAGTTACAACATCTTCTAAAGATACATTTTTACATCCACATACTGATGCTAATATCGCTTCAATTTCTTCTGCACATCTTCCGCATCCTGTTGCTGCGCCTGTCATTTCCTTTATTTCATCAAGAGTACGTGCTCCTTGAATCATTGCTTTTCTTATTGTAATATAGTCAACATTTTTACAATGACATATAACTCTATTTCCTGCCATGTTTAAATCCTCCAAATTATTAATTCTACATAATTATATATGTTCGCAACAATTTTTACAAGAAATTTTAACCTTTCTTAAATTAAAAGCAGAATATTCTTTTGATAAACTCCTCTTTTCATTATAAAAGCCAGCGCCATAATCACTAGCTTTCAATAATTCTATATAACTTTTAATGTCCACTCATCATTACATGTTCCATAAATACCACATTAAATATATTCCTATTTATACTACAGTTGTTCTTATGATATAATATCCAAGCTATAAATAATATTCCGTAGGTAGATGGCTACGTTTCATGATTAGATTCTAATAAAACCTTATCATTAACTTCTTTTAAATTTAATTCTGTATATTTATTTTGCGATGAAACAAACATACATACACTATCTTTTACAGAAAACAATTTTAAACCAATAACATCAAATAATTCCTCATCAATATTTATGACTTGATTTATATTTTTTAAATCAGCATAAACCATTTTTTCTTTTCAAGGCAAAATAAAACTATTTCACTGTTACCTATCACAAATGATTCATATATAGATATGTCTTCTAATAACAATAATTTCTTTTTTTACTGCAAATACATATCCTTCTTCATCTTCATCCTTAGTCCAACATGATACACTTTAGAAACACGCTTTTTGTGCAAAATTTACAAATCAAAGGCATTTTATCCAAATTATTCTTTGACATATCTCTATCTATGAAATAATTAAAAATTTCAGGTTGCTAATCCCAGTTATCAATTGCTTCTTGGAATGTATCTATTAAATAATCATAAAAATTATTATAGCTATATTCTTTATTCTTACTTACCCTGTCCCATCTAATAATTTTATTTTCATCCTTTGTATCAACACATATTATAAATTCACCTAAGTCTTCAACTACTATACAGTCACTATCCAATCCTAGTGCTCTATATCTTTCTGTTCCATTAACTACAGATGAATTATCTTTATTTTCTATACCTAATATTTCAACTCCACATATTCCTCCTGATCCATAATTTCTTACAAACCATTTATAGCTTTCTGGAAATATAACATTAAGTTTTTCCTCAACTAATTTAATATCTGCTTCACTTACTTCTCCACAAAAATCATCATCTTCTTCATATTGAGTTATCATTTCTAAAATCTTATTATTCATTTAATTCACCTCTTATAAATTTTTGACTCTCCATCTCCAATACTTCCTTAGAAAATTTGAATATTGTTTATCTAAAATCTCATTATTTCTAAAGCTCCCTCCATTTTCTACTAGTTTATGTAAAATTTCGGTATATTCATCATGGGTAGTTGCAGCTATTTCCACCATGCTACCTGCTTCAACTTGAGTTAAATGGTGTAATTCTATCTTAGCTTCAACTCCATTTTTATCAACAGCATATTATATAATCAAGCATATCATCTGCACACTGTACCGCAAACTTAGTATTTCTTAAGTTATATCTAAGTTCAAAATTTCTCTGTTCAAGTTTTCTAATTTCTTCATTATTACTTTTTATTTCAGCTTCACACTTAGAAATTTCCCTGCGCATTGATGAAATATTACTCATCTTTCTTGTCCTCCCTAATAGAAATCTCCCTTTTAAACAAACCTTCTTCCCTTATATTTGCAAAGGTAATCGAACGTAAACCTCTCTGTAATATAAGCTCATTTTTCATTGTCAAAACAAAAGCTAAATCCAAGTCATCACTATATCCCCTATATATAACTTCTTTTATTGCTATTTCATTCCTTCTTTATCTTTTAAGTTTTCATTCTTTAGAGTTACAACTGAACCAAGTGGAAGTATATCTTCTGAAAAATCTATAAGAGTAGTTAAAATTTTCTTCTTATGCTCAAAAGATAAATCAAGTTTTTCATCATTTAAAGATAAACTTTGATTTTCTTCAGTAAATAACTTATCATATTCCTTAAAAAGAGTACTTCTATCCTTCATTAATAAATAAGATATTTTTAGCAAAAGTGCCTTTTCAGTTTTGGGAATATAATTCAAATTATCAATCCATCTAATAAGCATTGCTCTGTGCTTATTTCTTCATAATTAAATTTCATAATTTCAACTGCTCCTTTTTTATTTTTTATTTTTTACTCTTTTATTGTAACATCTAGATATGTAATTTTTTATCGAAATGCCATTTTTTATAACCATAGTCCTATAGCACAAGGACTAATTACCTGTTATTTTTATCAAACTACTATATAATTTTTAAAGTCCCTCTTTCACACCTTTAGGAAGTATATAATTATCATTTAGCATAACCATGCATAAAATTACATATTCCATAATTCATATTCACTAATATCTATATCATCATTCCAACTTATTCCGTATCCACCTGCATCAACTTTCGCTTGTTCAAATAATAATTTATTTTTTAAATCACAATAAAAATCTTCTTTAATTTTATCTTTAAAATCTATATTTTTTGTAACTCCATTATCAAATAAAACACTTATACTATAATTTTCAGAATTAACTTTAATGCTCTTTATTTTAGGACTATTCATTATTCTAATCCCTCTAATTTCTTGAACAATTTAGTATTCCACATTTCCATTAAATCATCTTGATACTTCTCTGCCCATTCTCTTACTAATTTATATGCTCTATTTGATAAATCTCCTTCTAACATTTCTAATGTTTTTATATCAATAACTCCAACATATTCACCATAGATTGCATGAAAATGTGGTGGTGTATGGTCATTAGGATACATCTTTACTACTATTCCAAAGAATCTTGTAATAACTGGCATAACTTTCACCTCTTAATATAAAATATATTTATATTATATCCTAGAAAATATTTTATATAAAGATTCTCATAAAAACTTATAATTTTGGAACTACTATAAAACTTTCAATGTCCACTCATTATTACATATTCCATAAATTCTATATCCAACATATACCTGTTTATACCACGCTTATTCTCATGATATAATATCCAAGTTATATAAAAAAAATCCGCAGATGGATGGCTGCGGTGGTTTGTACATTTTTCCGCCTTGGGCTATTGGTATTTTACTTTAGCTTAGGGGGGTGGTATTGAAGATTAAATTCCTGGGTATAGATCTAGAAATTAAAAACAAAGAGAAAAAGCACCCATCCGACCAAGAATAGTGCTTATCTCTTAAAATCTTTATTAAAAATTCAATAGCCCTAAAACTAAAAAATGTTCTAGGAAGTCTAGTGTTAGCAGCGCTAGACTTTTCTTATATACTTATTATATCAAGTTTTTTATAAAAATAAACTGTTATTTAATTACATATAAACACACTAGTGTTACACCATTTTTAAAGTCCACTCATCATTACATATTCCATAAACTTAAATGTTTAATACTTAAAATCTAAAAAATAAAATTATTCTATTAAAGTTATGCTATAAGAATAAATATATTTACTATCAATTTTGTTCTACTTAGTATTCATTAATATAATTCCTACTATACTCAGCCCTATTCCTATCATATTTTTAATATTAATATCTTCTTTAAAAAATATAATTCCTATTGGTACTAAAGTAATTGTAACTAAAATTGTCGAAATAATTGATGCTGTTCCTACATTCCATCCAACCCTGTATGCTAATAGAAAACCTAATTCCAAAAATATTATTGATAATCCTAATACAAAACTTGACCAATTTAACTCTTTAAAATTCATTTTTACTGTTTCATTACCTTTTGTCAGAAAAAATATTATTGCACTAAAAACTAATGCAACACTATAGGTAATCATAAGTGAAAACATAGGATTTATATTCTCAGAAGTATTTTTTTGAGCTATATGATATACAACATTTGCAATAATAGTTAATAATAACGGTACATAATACACGTTCTTCACCTCCTCTAGTATATAACTTCACTTAGTACATTATTCATTATATCAGTAATTCTATCTTCTAATGGCTTTTCATTATCCATTCTTGCCTTTTCAGCTTCATATTCTTTATAGCAATCACAACTTAATTCTATTATCTTATCTATTTTTTTAGTTGAATTGTAATAATCTATAGCTTTATAAAGACTTTTGTTGCAGTTATTACAATTATTAATAACTAATTCTGGGATTGGGTAAAACTCAAATCCTCCAATTCTTAATTCAAATTTATTTAAAACATCTTTTTTATTTAAGGCTATAACAATATCTCTAATCATCCATCCCTTAGGAATTGAATATAGATTTCTTTGATATAAATATTCTACTAATGTATTTTTTTGAATACTTACAGGCTCTAGTGAAATAATATCTGTATATTCACAAATATCCATCACACTATTAATAACGTCTTCTATAGATTCATTTATTGTTAAAAATAAAGGTTTCACAGTTAAATATGTTAATACTTTTATATTGTTGAACCTTTTTATTCTGCATACAGCTTTAATATACTTTTCAAATGTAAATCCTTTATTTACGCATTTATTTCTAATAAAATCATTGCTAGTTTCTAATCCTATTCCAATCTCGACCACTTTATTCTCACATATCTTACTTATTTCTGATATTACATCATAATCTATGAATTCAGGTCTAGATTCCAAAACTACTCTTTTTATATTTTTATTTTTGCTAATAATTTTTAAGATTTCAAAAAGCTCTTTATTAGGAATTTCTTCATCATTTAAAATAGAACCAGCATTATAAATACATATTACAGGAATATCAGTAAAATCATGCTTTTTATACTCATTCTTAAATTGATGTAAAAACGAATACTTAGGTAATTCTTTTCCTTTAGATGTTCCAAAATAGTGACCACACATAAAACATCCTCCACCTTTAGTACAACTCCACTGGCATCCCTTACTTCTTAAATAAAATATTACTCTTTTTATCTTTTCCCCATTTAAATAGCCAACATTTACACTTGAATTTGCAACCCTATCATAATCTATTTCATTATCCACTCTCCCCCTTTTCTCTTTTAATACCTCATGCAAATTTACAAAAATATTTTCTTTATCTACTTCCAAAATACCCCTCCTATTTATTTCTTTATTTGAATTTTTATTGTTTTTTATGTAATATATAACTATATATAGCAATATTATTCTAACATTATGTTATCAAATTGACAATAAAGGAGATTTAAAATGGGCAAATTTACTATAAACAAAGAAATTTTCAATTATTATCATGATTTACAGATAGGCGTTGTTGTATGTAAAAATATTAACAATACTACTTCAAAAGAAGCTTGTAATTTATTAGAGTCAAATATAAAAAAAGCTTCTAAAGAACTATATGAATTATCTAATCTAACTGAATTATCAGTAATTAAAGATTGGAGAAATGCATATAAAAAATTTAATGAAAAGAAAAATCGTTCGTCTATAGAATCACTTTTAAGAAGAATTTATAACAATAAACCTGTTTCTTCAATTAACCCTCTAGTTGATATATATAATTCTATATCTATTAAATATAAACTTCCTTGTGGTGGAGAAGATATCAACAAATTTTCAAATGGGAATATTGAATTAACCTTATCTAAAGGTACAGAGAACTTTTTACCATTAGGTTCTGAAGAATCTGAATCACCTACTGTTAATGAAGTAATTTATAAAACTGAAAACACTGTAATTTGCAGATGTTTTAACTGGCGTGAATCTGACATCACAAAACTAACACCTGATACCAGAAATGCCTTTTTATGCATTGAATGTTTAAATACAAAGGATACTGACGCATTAAATGCAGCTATTAATGACTTAAATAAATATATTTCAACTTTTTTAGGTGGTACATGTAGTACTTACATTTTAGATTGTAAAAACAATACAATTAATTTTTAAAGTTTAAAGGAACTGTGGCATTATCATCCTTGGACTAAAGGTAATTTCCTAGGTATAGATCTAGAAATTAAAACCAAAGAAAAAAAGCACCATCCCACCAAGAATAGTACTTATCTTTTAATTAATCTTAATTTAATTATCCAATAGCCCTAAAACTAAAAGCTCACAGAGAAAGTGATTCACTTGGAATCAAAGATTCCAGTTCTCTACTTTTGTTCTAGGAAGTCTAGTGTTACCAGCACTAGACTTTTCTTATATATTTATAATATAACTGTCACACTAGTGTTACACTAACTTTAAAGTCCAATCCTCACAGTTCCAAACTCTACTAACTACATCCTCATAAAGCTCCTTCTCATGACAAACTAAAATTATACTGCCTGAATAAGTCTTTAAAGCGCTCCTAAGTTCCTTTTTAGCATCTACATCTAAGTGATTTGTTGGTTCATCTAAAACTAAAATATTAGTTTTCTTATATCACTTTCAACAGCTTCTGGAAACTCAGACCACATATATTCTAAAGCTGTAATATCATTAGTTTCCCCCTTAACCGCCTGTTCAAAATACCCAATAGACTGATGTTCTCCTAAAGTCACACTTCCCTCTATTGGCTTAATAAATCCCATAAGACTTTTTAAAAGAGTAGTTTTACCTATACCATTTGCTCCACATAAAGCAATCTTTTCTCCCCTTCTCATCCTTAAATTAAGCTTTTTAGTAAGAAGCTTATCATAACCAATAACAAGATCTTTAGTTTCAAATATCAAACTAGCTGATGGTTTATCTTCAATAAAATTAAAATGTGGTTTAATTTTATTTTTATTAATCTCTATTCTCTCAATCTTATTTAATTGTTTCTCCCTAGACTTTGCCATAGCTGCAGTTGAAGCCCTAACCTTATTCTTTGTTATATAATCTTCTAATTTCTTTATTTCTCTCTGCTGCTTATTATATTCAATATCCCTTTGAACTTTTCTTTCTTCATACAGCTTTAAAAACTTATCATAATTGCCGCTATACCTTGTTAATGTTTTATTCTCTAAGTGGTAAATAACAGTAGTAACATCATTTAAAAATCTATCATCATGAGAAATTAAAATAAAAGCTTTATCATAACTTTTAAGATATCCCTTAAACCAATCTATATTCTCTTCATCTAAATGATTTGTTGATTCATCTAATAATAAAATATCTGGTTTTTCTAATAAAAGCTTTCCAAGAATTATCTTACTTCTCTGGCCTCCGCTTAAATCTGCAGTACTTTTATCTAAAAGTTCTTTAATACTAAGACCATATGCAATTCCTTCTACTTTAGATTCAATACTATAAAAATCACTAAGTTCTAAAGCCTCCTGTATTCTACCTATAGACTTTAAAGCAATATCCATATCTTCATCATTCATATCTGCCATTTCTATATATAGCTTTTCAAGTTTAGCTTCCATATCATACAAAGGTTTAAATGCTCCCTTTAAATATTGACGTACACTATCTTCCTTTTTAAGTTCAACATTTTGATCCATATAACCTATTGTCACTTTGCTGTTCCATTCTATAGTTCCTTCTTCAGGCAAGATACCCTTAGTAATAAGTTTCATAAAGGTAGATTTTCCTTCTCCATTTCCTCCAACTAATCCAATATGTTCTCCACTTCTAAGCTCAAAAGAAACATTATTAAAAATAGTCCTTTCTCCAAACCCCTGAGTCATATTCTTTACAGTTAAAATACTCATTTCCATCAAGCCCTCTTCCATTATCTAGTCTTTACTATAAACATACCATCATTCCCTATGAAACAACAAGTTTATAGTTGATTCTGTACTAAAGACGATACCTTATATCAGGCTATTATAAGGAACTCCAGTATATAAATCCCTTTAGTAATCAGTGCTCGCTCTCAAAAAAAGTTTTTAATTTCCTATACGTAAAAAAAGAGGTGCCACACAAAAATAGTATGATTCCTCTTCAAGTTACAAATTACACTCACTAACTAGCTGCCTATTTTTCTAAATAGCCCTATTATTCTCTTTATGCTTGATTCACTTAAAAAATAGATTTTAGCAAGCTCCTTAATTGAATTTCCCTTAATATATAGATTAAATATTTTTCTATTTCTTTTCTCAAGTTCACTTAAAGTTCCGCTATTTTCTCCCCAGGACTTTTTATTTTCTACTTTTCTTGGAATATATAAATATCCTCCATCCATATACTCCTGAATCACTTTAATTATTTCCTCTGGCAATACTTCCTGTGCCTTTTTATATTTCATAACCTAATAGCTCCTATCTACAATTTTAATCTGTAAATAAGCACTAATGATTATAAAATTATTTTCTAAACGCTCTGAACAATTTTATAATCATTGTGCAGAGCCTAATGCATTAGCTATTTTAGTCATCATATCAATCACTCCCTTTATATTAATATTATATCCCTAATTTTTACCTTTTAAAAGCTAATCTATAGTAAATTCTTCCCCAACCTGGCTATAACTCAATTTCATTTCTTCACTTTTTTCAGGATATTTAGCTGCATATAACTTTAATTTTAATCTACTTGAATATTCTATATTTCCACTTTGCTTTTTCATTACTCCAGAAGTTTTTCTTTCATTAGAATTATAAAATTCCACTTCATTTCCTTGCTCATCATATCCTTTTAACTCTAAAGCATATAACTCTTTTTTTCCTTCTATTGAATAATAAATTTTTTCTCCTACATCATTTTTTCTATATTCAGTAAAAGTAATTTTTTCTCCATTGTCTAAAGTAAAAGTTTTATTCAATTCCTTACATTCAACACTCTTATTTAATTCATCTATACTTGATTTAAAATTAAATTCCCAAGGTCCTGTAATTTTATTTCCGCCTATATATACTTCATTAAACTTAATAGAAACATCTAATTCTTCATCATCTACTTTCTCATTTAGATCATGACATAATACTACCTCCCTTGTATTATTCTCACCTTTTACACTGCCTCCAGTTGAACCATTTGATAATTTCTTTCCATTAATATATACATCACCAGATGTAACTATATCTTTATCTTCATCTAAGTCTTCTTGTGACATTACTGTATATGACACAATCACCTCATCATTATCTAAAATAACTTCATTCAACTGCATTGTAATACCATTCTTACTAATTGTTTTTTCTACTATTGATTTATAATCATCAAGGCTCCTATCTAAACCTAAATAATCTTCAATCTTCATTATTGCTAATCTAACTTCCGCGCTAACTTGATTTTGAAATACTCCTCCAAGTAAAGAAAATCCCAAAATTACAGCTGCTACCCTTAACATAACATTTTTTCTTTTTATTCTTTGTTTACAAACATAACTATATCCTTCATCTACTGAATTCTCTATAATATCATCTAATCTAGAAGATACTTTTATTTTATCTATATCCACCATCTTTATACCTCCCCCATATACACTCTTAACTTCTTCAAACTTCTGCTTATACGGCTTTTAACAGTTCCTACAGGCAATTTCATACTTGAGGATATATCTTTTAAAGATTTATCCTCAAGATATCTTTTAACTATTATATCTCTTTCTTTGTCCGATAACTTATTTAAAATACTGTTTATTTCCTCTTGCTCCTCAATTTCAAACCCATCAGTAACAAAGTCACATTCACATTCATTAATATCAACTATGGCCATTCTACTCTTCTTCTTTAAATAATCCTTGCAGACATTAATAGTAATCCGTGTTATCCAAGTGTTAAAGTACTGTGGTTCTTTTAGTTTTTTTAACGACATAATAGCCTTTATTATTGCATCATGAACACAATCTAACGCATCATCTTCATTTTTTAAATATACAAAAGCCACTTTATATAAACTATCTTTAACAGGCTCTATAAGTTTTTTAAAACTCTCCTTATCCCCAGATACAGCCTTCTCAAATAAATTTACATCTATCATTTTTAATCCTCCCCTCTAACCTATTCACTTATTAGACGATTAAATATAGAAAAAGGTTCCATTTTTCTATTGTAAAAAGAAAAAATGAGCATGTATAACTATAAAACTATAGTACATCCTCATTTTTTATGTATTCCTAAATTATTATTCCATTACAATGATCTACTTCATGTTGAATAATTTGAGCTGTAAATCCTGTAAAGACACCTTCCTTTTTATTAAACTTTTTATCAAGATACTTTACCTTAATCTTATTATATCTTTTAGTTTTTCTAACTCCTGTTAATGAAAGGCAGCTTTCCTCAGCATCATAGGGTTCCTGCTTCCTAGTTATCATAGGATTTACCATAGCAACTATTTCATCTCCGTCACATATAACTATAATACGTTTATTTACTCCTATCATATTAGCAGCCATTCCTACACAGCCAGCTAAATTTGCATTAAGAGTATCTATTAAATCTTCAACAACTTGAATATCATCTTTTGTTGCTGGTTCTGATTTTTGAGACAGAAAATTTTCATCTTTCATAATTGGTTTTATCATATCATCTATTCTCCTTAAGTCTTATTATCTATTAAATAATTATATATTATAAAGCTCTTTCCAACAAAAATTTTATACTTTCATCTACATAAAAAAGTGGCTTGCGCCAGGCTTTTTCAGCGCAGGAAGCCATTTTGTTAAGACCTGTCAAAAGGTTCTAAAAGCAAAATTGGAGGATAGAAGTAATATTTTTATGCTCCAAATCACAACCAGTCGCTTAAAAATATTGCTTCTACCTCCTTAAATACTAACGGAAATTTTGCTTTTCGGTTCTTTTGCGGCCTACAATTATTTTTTAACGTATTGGAAAGCTTGCATATCAGAAAGCCAGTAATAATCCAGTACTCGCTCTAAAAAAAGTTCTGAATTTCCTATACGTTTAAAAACTGAGGCACTTAAGTACCTCAGTTAAAAAATTCTAACTAATATATATTTATATACTTTGGAACTCCATACCCTAATATCTTAGTAGATTTAAGTTTATAGTGTCTTCTAGCCACCATATTACTTGTATTTCCCTCTATAGTATTAACATATCCGTTCTTAACTGATTCAACTATACCCACATGGCTTTTAGTAAAGTATATTATGTCTCCTCCCTTAGGAGTATAGTCTCTTCCTTTCCACCATCCTCTTCTTTTAAACCATTTTTCACCTTGAAGACAAGCTGCATGTTTTGGAATTATATTTTCAGAAATCCCTGCTTTATCAGCACACCAGCTTACAAACATAGCACACCATGGTTCATTTTGAAGCCCATACCACTTTCCATACTTAGTATTATCTCTCTTACCTTCCTTGTATCCTATTTCTTTAACAGCAACCTCTAGTAACTTATCTGACTGACTTGCTTTTGACGAGATAGCCTTTACACTGACTTGATTTCCAAATACTGTAGCTATTGTTATAACAACAGCTAATAATAAGGTAATCACTTTATTTCTCATAATTTTTTCCTTCACTTTCATGTTTAATTTATCTCCATATTAATTATTGCCTTATTTTTTAAATTTTATAAACTAAATATAATTTTTTTATTTAAAATACATTTTTTTTAATATAAAGAACTAATTTCCTGAGCGAGAACACTTGTTCTGTATCTTTTTTTGATGTATACTATCTATAGAATTTTTAAAGATGGTGATGAAATGGAAATAAGTGAAAAGTTAAAAATACTAAGCGATGCTGCAAAATATGACGTATCATGTTCCTCTTCAGGATCTAATAGAAAAGGAAAAAAAGGAGAACTAGGAAGTGCAGCCTCTTGTGGTATATGCCATAGTTTTACTCCTGATGGAAGATGTATTTCTCTTTTTAAAGTACTGCTTACTAACTATTGCATATATGACTGTTCTTATTGTATTAATAGAAAATCTAATGATGTAGAGCGTGCAGCCTTTACACCAGAAGAAGTAGTAAATTTAACTATGAACTTTTATAGACGTAATTATATAGAAGGTCTTTTTTTAAGTTCTGCCATTATAAGAAATCCTGACTACACCATGGAAAGACTAGTCTCTGTAGTTGAACAATTAAGAAACCTTCATAACTTTAGAGGATATATTCATTTAAAAGCAATTCCTGGTGCTAGTGAAGAATTAATAAAAAGAGCAGGTGCTTTAGCAGATAGAATGAGTGTCAATTTAGAACTGCCTTCTTCAGAATCACTAAAACTTTTAGCTCCTGATAAAGATAAAAATAAAATATTAAAACCTATGGGTCTTATAAAGAATAATATTATTCAAAATAAAGATGAAAGAAAAAATTTTAAGTCTTCTCCACTTTTTGTACCTGGAGGTCAAAGTACCCAGTTAATAGTTGGTGCAACTAAAGAAAGTGACATGAAAATTTTGAATCTTAGCGAAAATCTTTATAATAGCTATAAGTTAAAAAGAGTTTATTATTCAGCTTATGTTCCAGTAAATACAGGTAAAAACCTTCCAGAATTAAAAAATCCTCCAACTCTTAGAGAACATAGATTATATCAAGGAGATTGGCTTATAAGAGTTTATGGTTTTAAAGCTAATGAACTTCTAAATGACAAAAACCCTAATTTTGATATTAACTTTGATCCTAAAACTACTTATGCATTAAATAATATTCATCATTTTCCTGTTGAAATAAATAAAGCTCCTTACGAGACTTTAATTAGAGTTCCAGGCATAGGTATAAGAGGTGCTAGAAAAATAGTCAGCGCTAGGAGAATTAACTTTCTTGATTTTCATGACTTAAAGAAATTAGGTATAGTTCTTAAAAGGGCTCAATATTTCATAACTTGTAAAGGCAGATATTACGGAAGTGTTGCCTTTGATGAAATAAAAATAAAAAATGCTTTAACTCCTAAATTTGACTTAAATTATGTAGATGACAATAGTGAACAATTAAACCTATTTGACAGTATAGATAAACAATATGAAAGTAGAACAAATGTTATTCTTACAAGAAAAAATCCCCTTCTTCTATTAGAAGATAAAACAACAGCACTAACTGGAGAGCTTTAGAAAGAGGTGTAAACTTTGAAAGAATTTATCTATGACAATAGTTTTGAAGGACTATTAACAGCTGTTTTCTACTCATATAGTGAAAAATCTCAATGCTGTATAACTAAAGAAAAAAATTTCACTCCTTCTCTTTTAAATGAAGTTGTAAATTTAAAAACTGAAACTGATAAATTTAAACGTGTTTATAAAAGTATATATGAAAAATTAAATAATCATGTTCTAAGGAATATTTATCTTTTATTTCTTTGTGATGATGTGCTTGAAAGCGATACATTAGTTTTAAATTACTTAAAACTTTGTTATAGATATGGAACATCTATCAACTTAGCAAAAAATAATGATATTATAATTCTTGTAGATAGATATTGTAGAAAAGTAAGCCGTGAAGCACATTTACTCACAGGTTTTGTACGTTTTAAAGAAGTAGCTCCCTTAACTTTTTATTCTCCTATAGAACCAGATTATAATGTACTTCCTTTACTTATTAATCATTTTACAAAAAGATTTTCTGATCAAAACTTTATTATTCACGATTTGAAGAGAGATTCTGCTCTTGTATATAATAAAGATAAAGCTATAATAACAAACTTTACAAAGAATGAAGCTGAAAAATTCATAAATTCTACTTCTGACAAAGAGTTTGAAAATTTATGGTCAATATTTTATAAAGCTACTGATATAGAAGAAAGAAAGAACCTAAGATTACAAAGACAAATGATGCCAAAAAGATATTGGAAACATATATTTGAAACAAGAAGCTAAAAAAGATATCAGTCCTTAAAGTAGGATTGATATCTTTTTTATAACATGATTAATTATTTTTTAGTATTTAAAAAATCAATTTCACTTTTGCTTAAGTATCGCCATGTTCCTTCTTCAATATCATCAAGTTTAATATTTAAAATTCTTATTCTTTGTAAAAATACCACATTATATCCAAAATACTTACACATTCTTCTTATTTGTCTATTTAGCCCTTGAGTCAATATAATTCTAAAACTTCTTTCATCTACCTTATTCACTACACAAGGTCTAGTAACTGTATTTAAAATCTTAACTCCTTTAGACATATTTATAATAAAATCATCATCAAAATCTTTATCTACTTTAACTAAATATTCTTTTTCATGCATATTTTCAGATTCTAAAATTGAATTTGCCATATCTCCATCATTAGTTAATATAATTAACCCTTGAGATTCCTTATCAAGCCTTCCAACTGGAAATATATAATCTGGATAGTTTATAAAATCTTTAATATTATTTTCTACTTCTGTAGATCTTGTACATGTAATTCCTCTTGGTTTATTAAAAGCTAAATACACCTTTTTCTTTGGTTTTAACTTTTCATTATCTAGTAGAATATCATCTGTTTCTTCAACCCATTGCCCTTGTATACAAAGTTTTCCATTAACTATAATTCTTCCATCTTCAATAAACTTTCTTGCTTCTTTTCTTGAACATATTCCATAATTACTTAATAACTTATTTATCCTCATGTAATCTATCCTTAATTTATATTATTGTATATAAATTATAACAAAACAAAATTATCGATGCTATGTTTTTTAATGCAGGAAGCCACTTTGTCACAGCCTGTCAAAAGGTTCTAAAAGCAAAGTTGGAGGATAGAAGTAATATTTTTATGCTCCAAATCACAACCAGTCGCTTAAAAATATTACTTCTACCTCCTTAAATACTAATGGAAATTTTGCTTTTCGGTTCTTTTGCGGCACTACATTTTTCTTTTTAACGTATTGGACGACTTACATATCAGAAAGCCAGTTATAATCAGTGCTCGCTCTCAAAAAAAGTTTTTAATTTCCTATACGTCAAAAAAGTAAGCTATATAATTAATGAACTTATATCAATAATTATATAGCTTAACATTGCTAGTTTAATAATTTCTACCGTTATATAATTATAACGGCAGAAATAATAAAAGAAGTATATGCAAAAACACCTTTTCTAAAGGAAATATAGTAATGCATCTTTATCCCAAATCAATATTTCCAATAAATAAGACATACAAATTATCGTATAGTTTTACAAAAAACTTTATATATAATATCAAATCTTTAATTTTTCTTCTCATACATAAACTTTATAAAAGAAAAAGTCACTACAAATTATTTATATATAACCATTACTTTTCCATCTCTATAGTTACTTAAGTTACTCCAGTTTTGATTTGCTAAACGAGCTTGAATTTTAACTGCTCCATCCTCTGGTTTCAATATAAAATTATCAGCTATGTTTATATCAACATAATTTCCATTTGTATCATGACCAAATTTTCCTGAAACATTTGAATTAAAACATACATAATAAGGTACTCTATTTAATTGAACAGACGCATTATCACAGAAAAAGTTCATCTCTTCTTTGTCGCTCTTAACAAAGTAATAACGTATTGTTAACTTAGATAAATCAATCTCCTTCTTAGCGTTAATTGTAAATGTCTTATTTACAGAATTACTTACATTTGCGGCTTTATCAACAGTTACTTCAACATCCTTAGCTAATCCAGTTGAAGGTTTTTCTTCTGATTCCGAAGGATTATCTCCTGGAATTACAATTGGAATAGTTGAACCAGATGCTGCTTTATATGAAAGGTAATCATATTCAGCTGTTAGAGGTCCATTCCCATCAAATGATTTTAACCAATCATCAACACCAATTCCTGGCCATACATTCATCATAATTTGTCCTGGAACTTGTGGAATATCCTTTTTGGCGGTATAAACCGGTTTCAAATCTACGTACCAAGTTATATAATCTTTTTCCCAATCAAATCCATAAGTATGGAAAGATTCTGAAGCATCAAATCCTAAATCATATAAAAATTCATGTCCTCCTTCACCATTTGTATAATAATTAAATTGAACCTTTGTTGTATCTTTTCCTAAAAATTCAATATCAATTTCATCCCACACAGTATCTTCTGAAGGACCTGTATAAGTAAAGAAAGAACTTACAACTCCATCATTTTTAATGGGTTTCATTCTAGTTTCATACATACCAAATCCAAAGTGATCCTTAGTTCTATATTCAGCACCTGAATAAGGAATTTCTCCATTATCTTTATCAATAGTTAATCTTACATTACCATTATTAAAGTTAACATTGTTCTTTCTCCATGTACAGTTGAAACAAGAACCATTACTATATCCATCAGATATGTTCATGATATCCTTTTCATCAGTGTTAAACTCTAGCTTCATTTCTTTTCTGGAATTCATATCATAAGCACTTGCCGTATTATAGCAAACTCCTGATACTAATATTGTCGCCGCTACTAATCCCATAACTTTTAATACTTTTTTCATAAATATCCCTACTTTTTAAATTATTTTCTAACCTAATGTAATACTCCTATTTAATTTCTTTACAAGAATCTCTAATGACAAGGTCTACTGGAACAATTGAGTTTACATTTTTATCTATTTTCCCATCAATTTCTTCTACTAATATATCTGCTGCTCTCTTGCCTATTTCATCACAATCTTGTCTTATAGTTGTAAGTTTAGGTGTTGAATAGAGACAAGCTTCAATATCATCAAAACCAATTACTGAAATATCTTCTGGTACACTTAGCTTCATTTTTTTAATAGCTTCTATTGCTCCAAATGCAGTCTTATCACTAGATGCAAATACTGCTGTTGGTCTATCATCTAATTTTAACAATTCCATCATAGCACTGTATCCACCATTAAAATCAAAGTTATTTCCCTTTTGTATATATCCTTCCTTTATCTCTAAATTAAGTTTTTCCATTTCATCTATATATGCACTTTTTCTCAAGTTACTTATATAATTATTCTTTTGCTTCATCCCGGTTATATGTGCAATCTTTCGATGTCCTAAATCATATAAATATTTAACAGCCATTTTACAACCTTCATAGTTATTTGAAGTTACTGTATTGGCGTTATCATTATGAAAATCTATGAATACTACTGGAAACTCAATATCAATTAGTTCTAATACCTCTTTTTCATAGGGATTACTGCATATTACTGCAATACCATCAACCTTTTTATAACGAAAGTACTCTAAAAAAGTTTTATTCTTTATTCTGCTATTCTTTGAACCAAATAGTAACGAATACCCATATATTTCAGATTGCTTTTTAAAGGATTCTATAACTGCTGAAAGGAACGGATGTTTTAAACCAATATTAGAATCTTCAAAATATATAATACCAATAGTCCACGTCTTCTTTGTTGCCAATGATTGTGCTTCTGCATTAGGCCTAAAGTTCATATCACTTAAAACTTTTTTAACTTTCTTTCTTGTCTTATCACTGACATCTGGATAATTATTTATTACTTTTGATACTGTGGCCGCAGATACTCCAGCTACCTTTGCCACTTCATATATTGTACTCATCTAGGACCCTCTCTTTTTCATATTCTTTCCTCGAAACCGGTTTTTAATTCTGTTACACATCATGTCTGCAATTACATAATATACCTTTTAACTTATTCTGTAAATGCTTTTTGCCAACTTATATTATTTTTTCTCTTATTTAAATATAACTTCAACACTCATCATTTGATCTTCTGCATGCTTTAATTTAGCTCTTGCTTCATCAAAATTACCTTTTCTAGCTTCTCTTATGGCTTCTATTAATATAGATTTAGCCATTCCTACATTACTTATTATTTTAAATGCTATTAATTCTATTCCTTCCATTGCTTGATACCTCTACTCTAAAAATTTTTAATTACACTCAGCTACAGCCTTTTCATTAGCTTTTCTAGCAGCTATTACGAATGGTGCTAGAGGTCCTGGAGTTGTCCAAGGCACTTGACACGCTATTGGTGGTATGATTTTAAATATAATAGTTTCATTTATATTGAATAAACCTGGTGCAAGAGAAAGTTTTGCAATTTCTTTTTCTTCCTTAGATTTACCAAATATAAATATTTCTATAATTAAACCTAATGTACATCCAGATCCACCATAAGCTCCGAATGCATCATATAACCCTGAATAAGTTACTGGATAAGGAGCTCCCCATGCAGTTTGATGTTCATTAAAATATGCTAAGTTAGCATTGTTAGCTTCTGCAAACATTGTATCTCTTACTGCTGCAATAGTGTTTGGTCCATGGATCCCCATTACCCATAATAATTGACATATAAAGGAATATTCAAATCTGAGATTCGTGCTATAGTACAATCTTCACTGTTAGTTATGCTTACAATTGTACAGTTTTCCTCTTTAAATCTATTAATATTTTCTATAGTTGAAGGTGTTTCCCCTGATACAGATAATGCTATTATTAAGCAATTACTTAAACACTTAAACTTCTTTGGAAAAAATGGATCATCTATATGTACAGTAAACTTACCCATGGCAGAGAAATATCTTGCTGCATACTTGCACAATATACCTGATGAACCTATTCCTAAAAATATTATTTCATTTGCTGTTTTTATATAATTGCATAGCTTATCAATTCTTTTATTCATGTCATTATTTTCTATACTCTTAAAAAAGTTGACTATTTCTGAAGTATCATCACTTACCTTTTTTATCTCATTTTCTTTTAAATAAATCTTGAATTTAACCTTAAATTCTGAGAAACTTTCACATCCTAATTTTTTACAAAACCTCAACACTGTAGTAGTTGAAACATGTGCTTCACAAGCTAGTTCTCTTATCCTCATATACACAACTTTTTTACTGTTCTTCATTACATAATCATATAATGATAATTCTAGATTATTTAATTTTTGTATGACGTCATAACTAAACATACTTACACCTCATCTAAGAATTATTTGTTATCTTCTAAATTTAATACAGCACCTATAAGATTTGCATCGTTATTATACTTACATCTATCAATTTTAGTAGTAACCACATCAGCTTCTACATGTTTAACACATTGTTCTTTAAAAACATCTCTAAGTAACTTAATAAACCAATCTTCTTCAGAAATTCCTCCACCAATACATATAACTTCTGGATTGTAGAATACTACTATAGTAAGTAATTGTGTAACAATATTATTTATCCATTCGGTTACTGCTTCTTTTGCTGTTTCATCTCCTGATAAATACTTATTACATACTTCTGTTCCATATTCAACTTTACTTGATTCATCAACTTTTCCATTATATATAGAAATTAATGCAGTAATAGATGCATAATCCCCCATACATTTTCTTTCACCTGTTTTGTAATCTAGAGATGGTAATTTATGAAATTCTCCAGCAACACCATCTTTAGCGATAATAACTCCATCTTTATTTCCTACACATCCACCTGTTCCAGTTCCTAAAATTAAGAAAACTGATGAAGAAGTTCCTTTTGCATTTCCTAACTTTACTTCACATAAACCTGCAGATTTCGCATCATTAATAGTTCTTGTTATCTTATTAGTTCTTTTTTTAATTTCATTATTAATATTTGTTCCAAAAATTATATCAACATTAGGTGCAACGTGAGATTTTACTGTTGAATCATCTCCTATTACTCCTGGAGCACTTACACCTATTGAGTCTACTAAATCCATTTCTTTTATATTAGAACAAACGTAATCATAAAACTTATCCTTGTCATCAAACTTTTCACTTTTTACTTTCCACTTTTCCTTTAACTCATATTTATCATCTACTAATGCGTATTTAATGAATGTTCCCCCAATATCTATTGCCAACTTGTAGTTTTTCATATAAAACAAACCTCCTATTAATAATTTAAAAAAGATCTAAATCTATATAAACTGGTTTCGATTTTGTGTTCTTAGATTTATCTCTTTTTTATATTTTTGCATAAATTCATTATATTGTAATACTTTACATTCGCCTAAAATTATATTTGCAAAGGAAGGTTACAAGAGAACTACAAAAAAAATATTCAAAAATACTGGCTGTATTCTTAAATTAAGTGATAAATTAAACAAGCTATTGAAATATAGGTGGACGTCCTTTAAAATTCGTATTTATATAAGAATGTTCACCTTTTATAAATAATGGAGATTCTTCTGTTTTACTAAAAATATATTTAAATAATGCTAGATAATTAGCTAAATATTTAGTTGAAACACCCCTATAAACTCCTATAAATCTTTTTATATTGCTATGAAGACTATTTACTTTTTGAATATTAAAATTTTCAAAGGAATGTTGTCCTTTTGGAATAGTTATATGATTTAACTTGCAGTAAGATGATAGCGTTTTGTAAGAGAACAATCTATCTGTTATAAACGTACTTCCAGGGGTAATAGTTTTCCCGACGCTTCTTATAAGGTCATTTGAAGATGGTTTTCCCATAGCTATAGGTGCTATAAACAAGTTTCTATTATTATCAATAGCTGTTAAAACACATACTTTCTCTTTTGATATGCCTCTAAATCGTGTTTCTCCACCTCTTTTATGAGCTTTTCTTGGCATAACAAATCCATCTGATTTATGATTACCCTTAAAATATTCTTGAAAAAAAGTTTCATCACATTGAATTTCTTTGCTTAATATTTTGCAGTTGAAATTTTCTCTTATGGCATCAAGGATTTTATGACGCCATAAAAAAGCTGTACTAATAGATATTTTTAAAAGCTTTGAAGTTTTAGCAATAGAATATTGATTTATTAAACATTCTAAAAAATTTATCCACACAGTTATATCTTTTTTAGTTGAGAAAATAGGTGTATTTGTAGTTTTTACAAAAGATCTTTTACATGTTTTACAGAGGTATCTTTGTACATTTTTATTTTTTCCATTCTTAACTATGTATTTATTATGACAATGAGGGCAAATTAATTCTGAATCATCTCTAGCTAAAGATAACTTTAATAAAACACTTATATCTATTATTAACTTTCTTTTGGCAGAATCACTAAAATTCTTTATCATTTCTAAAACTTCAGCGTAATTATACGAATTCAAATCAATCACTTCCTAATAAACATTTGTTATAATGATTGACCTTTATTATCACTTTTATTCATAATACAGCCAAAATACTTAAGAATAGCGCAGGAAGCCACTTTATTAACGTATCTCAAAAGGTTCTAAAAGCAAAATTGGAGGATAGAAGTAATATTTTTATGCTCCAAATCACAACCAGTCGCTTAAAAATATTGCTTCCCCCTCCTTAAATACTAACGGAAATTTTGCTTTTCGGTTCTTTTGCGGCCTACAATTATTTTTTTTACGTATTGGAAAGCTTGCATATCAGAAAACCAGTAATAATCAGCAATCCCTCTCAAAAAAAGTTTTGAATTTCCTATACGTAAAAAACAACCATATCAGTTTTTATACTAATATGATTGTTTGATTTCAACTGCTTTTTTACAACCCTTTTGCCTACAGACTGAAATAATTATAATTTTTATGCTTCTTCCTTAGCACCATATTGTTCATAATAGGCATCTATTCTCTTATTAATTTCATCATCTATTAAAACTTTTCCGCTAATTTCTTTGTTATAAAGATATTCTCTTACTTCAGCCATAGTTACTATAGCACATGTCTTAAATCCAAATTCTTCTCTTATCTGAGTAAGTGCTGACTTTTCAGTTTTTCCTCTTTCCATTCTATCAACTGATATTATAAGCCCTTCAACATTAACATCTCCTTGAGATTTTAAAATTGGCATTGTTTCATATATAGAAGTACCTGCTGTAGTAACGTCTTCAACTATAAGAACTCTATCTCCATCATTTATTGGACTTCCAAGTAATATTCCTTTATCGCCATGATCCTTTACTTCTTTTCTATTTGAACAATAGTTTACATCAATTCCGTACATATCAGATAAAGCAATTGTTGTTGTAACACTTAATGGAATTCCTTTATAAGCTGGTCCAAAAACTATATTATAGTCTTCTGGAAAGTTTTCTTTTATTGCTCTTGCGTAGAACTCTCCAAGTCTTTTTAACTGACTTCCTGTTTTATAGTTCCCTGTATTAACAAAAAACGGTGTCTTTCTTCCACTCTTAGTTACAAAATCACCAAATGTTAGAACCCCACATTCAACCATAAACTCAATAAAATCTTTTTTGTATTGTTGCATAATTTCTACCTCCAAATATCTTTTAAAACAAAGCAAAAACAATCTTGTTTTTACTTCCCCCAAAATTACTATACTTGAGACGCAATTATAATTATTTTAACGTATTGGAAAGCTTGCATATCAGAAAGCCAGTAATAATCAGCACTCCCTCTCAAAAAAAGTTTTTAATTTCCTATACGTTAA
>CAKVFO010000015.1 GCA_934746785.1 uncultured Clostridium sp.
CTGACGCCACGCTTTTCAGCGCAGGAAGCCACTTTGTAAGCCATGCAAAAGGTTCTAAAAGCAAAATAATTTCCTATTAAAATAGAATTTAATTATTTTGCTTTTCGGTTCTTTTGCGGCACTACATTTTTCTTTTTAACGTATTGGACGACTTACATATCAGAAAGCCAGTTATAATCAGTGCTCGCTCTCAAGAAAAGTTTTTAATTTCCTATACGTTAAAAAAGCACTTCAAGCGAAATGCTTTTTTAATATTATTCAGAAACACTAAACTTATCTTCTTGTTTCTAATATATTTTCTAAAAGTGGCTTACATCTTCCACAGGCAGTTCCCGCCTTAGTCACCTCCATAATTTTCTCTAAAGAATCAGCTCCATTTTTAATAGCATCTAAAACTTCTTTTATAGATACATCCTTACATCTACATGCGGTTCTAAGAACAATTTCAATTTGTTCTTCCTCCTCTTCATTTTCAATATTAATATCTGATAATTCCTTAAGTTCATCTAAAGTTCTAGCTCCCTTTACTTGAGCCATTCTTACCTTTTTGTATTTTTCCATATCTAATTTCATGTATGCTTCCTCCAATTAACGCTAATTTTTTATAACAGCTTTAGTATATCTAATTTAAAAGTTTCTATTCCTTCCATACTATTACATTATTGACTTTTTATTGATATAAGCGTATTATTTATCTAAATATTAATTTTGATAAAGAAGGCGATAAAATGGCATATTTAATACCTATAAATTTAATACCAATACTAATGATAATATTTGGAGCACTATTTATTACCCATGCTCCTAAAAATATTAACTCTATTTATGGATATAGAACTCCTATGTCTAGAAAAAATAAAGATACTTGGCAGTTTGCACATCATTATTGTGGAGGTTTATGGTGTATATTCGGAATAGCATTGCTTATTATCTCGTCAGGCTCTGCTATTTACTTAAATAGTATTAACAAAACAACATTTGACTCATTTAACCCAGTATTTATAATAGGTGAGATTATAGTAATGCTACTAACAATATTATTAACAGAAATTGCTTTAAGAAAAAACTTTGATAAAAACGGAAATTTAAAATAAATACTTAAGTAAAAGGAGAGGCTTTAAAATGCCTCTCATTTTACTATAACTTTTTTAGCATCCCCTTTTATTCTACCTATTATGAAGGTAGCTACAAAATAAATTACTACAATAAATTGATAAACAGCCACTACTGGCATAACTTCTTCTTGTACCCCTTCTAAAAATGAAAGATATGTTATTAATGCATTTATATTTATTATCAAAAGTATGATCCAATCTCTTTTTATTATTGCAAAATATATAATAGATAAAACTTCTGCAACATAACCATATCTATCATGCATTTCTGGTAAAAAGAATGTTACAAAGAATACTACTAATACTCCCAAATGTATAATTTCTTTATTACTAAGCTTACCTTTACTAAATAATACAAATATCATAAGAGCAAATAATAAACCCATAGTAAATATTATTCCTGGTTTAATTAACTGAGTTTCATATATTCCCAAAAAATAATATATATTTGGATAACCTAAAGTAGTCTTATATGAATATCTTCCTGTTTGGGTTATATATGCATCATATAAAGACGATAAAGGTTTCCCTAGTATTACAGCTGGCATATATAATATAAAATTAACAAATGGGATCCATAAGAACTTTAGAAAAGAAAAGTCTCTGTTTTTTAGAAATATTATTCCATAGGCAGGTACAATAAAGATTGCTTGTAATTTAAAAGTTATTCCCACTGCATACAATATTAATGACAAATCATAATTTTCTTTAAGCATAAAGTGTAAAGATAGTACTATAAAAGATGTATATATAGAATCACATTGAACCCAGCTGGCGCTATTTAAAATTACAGTTGGCATAAGTAAAATTCCTGTAAAAACCGCTAAAGAATATAGCATCTTTTTTTCATTTTCTTTTTCAAAATAAGATACTACAAAAAAGCCTGCTAAAGCCATGATAAAATCAAATATGAAAGATAAGAACTTTATCAAATATAAATCTTTAACTGGCAGATAACTAAATAGAGCTAAAAAATATAAGTAACTTACATTATAATCTGTTTCTACTGATGCTATTGCATTAAAACCTCCATTTTCTCTTAAATACATGCACCATTGAGATAGAAAGCCACCGTAATCGCCTCCAGCCTCCTCTATAAATATTAATCTTAGTAATAATCCTAAAAATGTTATTAAAGCTATTGCTACAAATATATTGCTGTTTTTTATTCTTCTTAAAACGTCATCTTTTACTATATAATTTTTAGTAACTAATACGCCATTTTTAAGTTGCATTATCATCTTCCTTTCTAAAATAAATTCACTTAATATATTATCATTACTGGGAAATTTTTGAAAGATAGATAATTATAAAGGAGAAGAATCATTTTAAATCCCTCTCCTTAACAATACTATTTCTTTTCAATTCTATTTCTTATTTCTTCCATACGTTTATCTAATGCAGCACTAATTTCTGCACATTCAACTAACTCTTTTTCTAATAATTCAATTTCATTAGAATCAATATTCTTTTTATATCTTAATTTATGTTCAAGACTTGCCCAAAAATCCATTGCTATTGTTCTTAGTTGAACTTCTACCTTCATGCTCTTTTTCTCACTCTGTAAAAATATTGGCACTTCGATAATTAAATGAAGGCTTCTGTAACCACTTTCCTTAGGATTCTTTATGTAATCTTTTCTCTCAATTAATGTAATATCGTCCTGATTTAAAAGACAGTCAGCTAACATATATATATCTTCTGGAAATGAGCATATTACTCTTATGCCTGCAACATCCTTCACATTTTCCTGTATAGACTCTATAGTTAAATCTAAATCCTTCTTTTTTAACTTTTTTGCAATTCCTTCTCGAGATTTTAATCTAGACTTAATGCTTTCTATTGGGTTTCTATCATATTGTAATGAAAACTGCTCATTTAATACTTTAAATTTAGTTTCAACCTCCATAATTGCACATCGATAATAAGCCATTAATTCATTAATAGGCATCATGTTTTTATGTATAACATCAAATAATTCATCATTTATTAATTTCTCTTTTACAAACTTATCCTTAACCTTTTTTAACATATCTAATTTAATTTCTCCTTTATAAAAATCCATATAATCTATTCTATTACTCTTATTATACACATTTTAAAGCAAAAAGGTTATATTATAAACTTTTTAAAACTTTACTTTTTATCTTATATCTGCAAATAATCCTCCTAATATGGTTTAAAATTAAACTCCAGTTTTTTAAGATAAAAAATATATATTATAAGTAAATCCTGTTACATAACTTCATCTTTAAGTGTATCCTTATAGCAAACTTGTTCTATAACTAAAAAGAAATTATATTTAATGGGAGGAAATATTAATGAAAAAGAAAGTTTTAACACTGGCAATGTCAGCTTTACTTGCTGTTTCTACTCTACTTACTTGTGGAATTAATGCAAAAGCTGCATCAGTGCCATCAAACGCAAACTTATTAAATACTTATGGAAATGTAATTCCTAAAGTAGGAACTGCACTAGTTGCAAATGAAATTTTGAATCCAAACGTACTTAAATACGCTAAGAAGGAATACAACAGTATGACTGTTGGTAATGAAATGAAGCCTGATTATATCTTAAGAGCATGGTCTCCAAGATTTATATCTGTAGCTGATGCAAAGAAGAGAGGATATTATATTCCTGATAACTATCCTGAAAATACAGTTCCAGACTTAGATTTCTCAACTGTAGATAAGATCTTAAAAACTTGTTATGAAAATGGACTCGCTCTACGTGGACATACTCTAGTATGGCATTCACAAACTCCAGACTGGTTCTTTAGAAGCGGTTATAATAAAAATGCTGGATATGTAAGTCCATCTGTAATGAATAAGAGAATGGAATTCTTTATTAAGACTTACATGGGACATGTTTGTCAAAGCCAATACTCAAGCATTGTTTATGCATGGGATGTTGTTAATGAATTCTTGCATGCTTCAAAATCAGGATGGCAATATATTTATGGAAATCCTAATACTAAAGCTCAATTCGTAAAAGATGCATTTAATTATGCTTACGATACTTTAGCTTACTATAAAATGACTGATAAAGTTAAATTATTCTACAATGACTACAACACATATATGGAAGTCAATGATGTAATCAACTTAATTAACTTCATTAACTCTGGAAGAAAAGTATGTGCTGGTATAGGAATGCAATCTCACTTAAGTCTTGATTTCCCATCACCTGCTTACTATAAAGCTGCTATTGATGCATTTAGAAAAGCTGGATTTGAAATTCAAATCACAGAACTTGATGCTGGTAAAAAGGGAAGCAATGATCAAACTCAAGCAAAATACTACTATGATATAATGAAAGCTATATTAGAAGAAAAGAAGTTAGGTGCTAATATCACTGCTCTTGTATGGTGGGGATTATCAGATAGTAACTCATGGCGTCATGATGAAAAACCATTATTATATTCAAACTTTACTACAAAGAAACCTTCATATTATTCAGTATTACAAGCATACTTTGATGCTGGATATACTATGAATACAAATCCATCTAACCCTACTCAACCATCTACTACTCCTGGAAATACAGTTAAGTTAGCTGATGGATGGTATTATATTAAGAATGTAAATGCTCAAAAGTATTTACAAGTTGCTGGAAACACTGCCAAAGCAGTTACTAATGTTGAACTTAGAACTGGTAATGGTGCAGACGGTCAAAAATGGTATTTAAAGAACCTATCTGATGGATATGTTACTTTAACTAGTGCTTTAGGTAACTTCATGTTAGATGTTGCTTCTGCCGAAAATAAAGATGGTGCTAACATTCAAATATATAATGGATACTCAGGTAATGCTCAACAATTTATGTTAAAATCATCATCTAAAAATGGTGCTTATGTTATTGCAACAAAATGTAGTTCTTTAACTAAAGTTTTAGATGATTATGAATTCAAAAAAGATGATGGAACTAACGTATGTCAATGGACTTATGGTGGAAGAGCAAATCAACAATGGATATTTGAGCCTGTTAAATCAAGCTCTGTAACTCCAACTCAGCCAACACAGCCAACTCAGCCTGCTACAAGTTCAAAATTAAAACTTGATTATAATATAAATAATTGGGGTTCAGCATATCAAGTAAGCTTTAAAATTTCTAATAATACAGCTGCTAATATTAACGGATGGACTTTAAAGATTAAGAAGAGTGATATTAATATAAGTTCAAGCTGGAATGTTACAGTTAATCAATCTGGAGATTACTATGTAATCACACCAGTAAGCTGGAACTCAAACATCGCTAAAGGCGGATGCGTTGAATTTGGTGTTCAAGGTGCTGGCAGAATTGGAAATACAATAAACTACACATTATCTTAATATATATAAAACCTCAGCTTAGCTGAGGATTTTCTTTATTTTTAACCAACTGACTTATCTTTCAAAGTATCTAGGCTTTTATCATCAACACCATTTCTTATATATGGAGTAGTATAGAAAGCATATATAAGCTGAATACACATTAAGCACCATATAACTGGTTCGCATATTATTACTCCAAAGTACTCTAGACTTGGTATAAATAATATTACAAATACTATTTTTCCGAAGAACTCAATAATACTTGATATTAAAGGAATAACCTTTCTTCCAAGTCCCTGTAATGCTGATCTTAAACATAATAACATTCCAAGAACTCCATAAAAGAGAGAGTTAATAATTAAATATCTTGAACCATTCTCTATAACTATTAATTCGCTTGAACCTGATAATATCTTTACCATAGCAGGTGCTATAAAGTATAAAAGTAATGCTGATAATGCAGCACACACTATTGAAAATATCATTGCATATTTTACAGCTTTCTTGATTCTATCTCTATTTCCTGAACCTTTATTCTGAGAAACAAAAGTTGCTATAGCCATAGCAAAAGTACTATACGGCATTGCAAAAAAACTACTTAACTTACGAGCTGCAACATGACCTGCAATAATTAAATACCCTAACTTATTAATTGCTGTCTGTAATATAACAGTTCCTGTTGATACTATAGATAACATTAATCCCATAGAAAGTCCCTGTCCTAGCAGTTCCTTATATAATTCCTTATCAAAAGTGAAATGTTCTTTAGATGGGATTAATATCTTTGCATTTTTATAAATATATACAATACATAATAAACAAGATATAACTTGAGCAATAACAGTGGCTATTGCTGCTCCTTTTATCCCCATATTAAATTGAGTTATCAACAGAATATCTAAAAATATGTTCACAACTGAGGATAAAATCAAAAATATTAAAGGCATAAAACTATTTCCTATAGCTCTAAGAAATCCTGCAAATAGGTTATAGAAGAAGGTGACCCCTACAAATAAAGTAACAGTTGAAATATAGCTATATGCTTCGTTTATAATCTCAACTGGAGTATTTAAAATCTCTAATAGTGGAAATAAAAATACTGCTGAAATAAACATAATAATCATAGTTACAAATACACCTATAACTAGTGAACCTGCAACTGATTTTTTTAAAAGTTTATTATCATCTGAGCCATAAGCCCTTGCTGTAACTATACTTAATCCATTCCCTATTCCTATAGAAAACCCTACCATCAGCTCATATATTGCTGCGCATGCACCTATTGCTGCTAAAGATATATCACCCAAATAATTTCCTACTATCATTGTATCCATTGTGTTATATAGCTGTTGAAATACATTTGAAATGAGTATTGGAATTGCAAAAATCATTAGAGATTTCAATATATTTCCGCTTAATAGATCAACATTAAAATCAATACTTTTTCTCTTTCTCATGGTAAAATTCTTCATTATTAAAATCTCCTTTCTTCACTACATATATGCTATATAATTTTCCATTTATTTTCAACAAGTAATTGTAAAAAGATATGCACCTTGGTTTATTTAATAAACCAAGGTGCATATCTTTTCCGTTAAAATTAATATAACTCTTAGTATCTTTAGAATAATAATTTTGTGATAGTCTTAGTAAATAGGGTTGAAATTCACTAAATTGGTTATTATAGATAGTAGCATCTGTATTTCACAGTTAATGTTTTTAAAAATATTATCAAATCCTATTAGATACAAATCCGTCTATATCATAGTATACTATGATAACTCCTGTACATTCGGCATTATTTTAACTTTAATACCATTTTAAACCTTTTCATCTGATGTTTCAATAAAGTTTTACCTTAATATCGTAAAGTAGACTTATTTAATCGTTAAACAACAGGGACTCAATATATTTCCCCAAATTATCATTTTTTCTTCTTAAATAAGTCTTGATTAAAAAAAGTATTAAAATTCAACTTTTTTATATTTTTTATTAAGTTTTGTTTTAATAAATTTAACAAACAATACACATGATTTATTTTTAAAATTATCTTTTTCCACTATTAATGCATTCTTTTTATTTATATAAAAATAGAAGTATCTCTTTGTCTCATATACCTTATATAAGCTGCTATAAAGTATCTCTTCACTTGCAAATTTATTTTTAGCTACAAGTTTATCTTCATAAAATTCATATTCATTAGTATAATCTTTTGTCTTATATTTTCTTTTCACAGACATATATGGTGGTAAAAAGACTAATGTCAGCCATACCATTGTTAGTAAAATACTAATAACTAATCTTCTTGTATCGGATTCTTTAATAAACATTCCAATTCCTGAAACCATCCAAATAACTGGCATATATAGAAGTAATATTAATAATAACTTATTATTTAATAAGTTAAAATAATTAAATCTTATTATCTTATCTTTTGTTATTTCCGTAATATTCTCAAATCGTTTCTTCATTAGTTCTCCTTAATTTAATCGAATATAACATTCCAATTCTTATCTTTATAAGCCTGAAAGCACATTTCTATTTGATTCTTTGTATTTTTCTCTATTGCTAACTCTGGAAGATTGTCTAAATCAAAATACTCGCTTTTGTCTGTTTCCAAATTAACTTGAAATTCTCCACCCAGAACTCTACACAAAACAAAAGCCTTACATATTCCATAAGCATAAGGTGGTATGTTGTGTTTATTTCTATCTTGAAGAGCTATCACCCTCTCAGCTTCAACATCTAATCCTGCCTCTTCTTTTACTTCCTTTACAGTATTAGATCTTATAGACTGATTAACATCAACCCATCCTCCAGGCATTGACCATTTATTACTTTCTCTCTCCCTAACAAGCAATATCTTATCATCTTTAAAAATAGCTACCCTAGTATCTAGCTTAGGTGTCTGATATCCTGTTTCATTACAAAATAAATCTTTTACCTTATCTAAACTTAGTTCAGATTTTTCTTCAAGTATCTCTGCTGATATTTCTCTAATTCTCTCAAATCTCTCAATATCATATTTATCTTTAGAATAAGTTAATCCTGCTTGAGCTAATGATTGTAACTCTATAGCCATTTCTATTAATTTATCCTTCACCCTAAATATCCCCCTTTAATTTTCTCTTACCTTTTGTGCTGTATAAATAGACTTATCTCCATTGAAAACATAAGCTATTGTGCATATTACAAAGAAGTATGGTAAGTACTGAAATCCAAATACTTCTCCCCCTATAAATATAGGTGCTAAAAATGTATTTGTAGCACTTCCAAAAACAGCTGCATATCCAAGGGCTGCTACAAACTCTATTGGTAATCCAAGAATTGAAGCTAAGAAAACTCCTAAGCTTGCACCTATAGAAAATAAAGGTGTAACTTCTCCGCCTTGGAATCCTGCTGATAATGTAATTATAGTTAAGATAAATTTCAATATCCAGTCATATGAATAAATTTCTTTGCCATTAAAACTATTTGAAATAAGATTAGTTCCAAGGCCTGAATATCTTCCAACATGTAATAAAAGAAATACTACGCTTAAAAATAAACCTATAACAAATATCTTCTTTATTGGATTTTCAAATTTGCTGCTTAAAAACTTCTTTCCTTTACCTAAGAAATGAGCAAAAGCACCTCCTACAATTCCAAATATAATTCCTATTAAAACTAACTTAACAATAAACATAGCATCAATCTCTAAAGATGAGCTAAGATTAAAGGTAAATTTCTCAAGACCTAAGGTATGAGAAGTAAAACTTGCTGTAAAAGCTGCTATCACTGCTGTTATTAAAGCATTGTATTCTAATATTCCTACAGTTAAAACCTCTATTGCAAAAAGTACTGCTGCTATAGGAGTTTGAAAAAGCCCTGCAAAACCTGCTGCCATTCCTGTCATTATCATTATTCTTTTAGCATTCTTAATTTTAAGTTTACTGCTTGCTGCATCAGCAACAGTTGCTCCTATCTGAACTGCAACACCTTCACGTCCTGCACTTCCTCCAAAAAGGTGAGTCATCCATGTAGTAATCATTATTAGAGGTATTAATCTCTTAGGAATCCCCTCCTCTTCTCCATTTGCTGAACCAAATACTAAAGTCATTCCTTTAATGCTATTCTTCCCAAATTTTGAATAAAGATAAATTATAATTACACCTGCAATACTTAAGAATGGAATTAACATTAATGCATTACTTTCTCTAAAGGCAGTTATCTCTAATAATACCTTTCCAAAAACAGTATCAATTATTCCTACAACTAGTCCTATTAAAACTGCAAAGATAGACAATATAAAAATATCCTTATACTTTTGAACTACATCTTTCATACTATTCTCCTTTCTCATTATACTTTTATTATTGCAAAAAAAAGCTGATGAATTCCGTAATAGTTTCCTACTACAGAAGTCATCAGCATAATATGCGGTCTAGATATTAAAAATATCAAGGGAGAACTTCATTCCCTACATTAATAAATTATCTTATTTATAGCTATATGTCAATTATTTTTTAAATACCTCTTTATCAAGTTTACCTAAAGAATTAGCTACAGTTACCGCTGTAACATTACCTCCATTTACATTAAGCATTGTTCTTCCCATATCTAATATAGGATCTATTGCTAGAATTCCTCCTGCAAGCGGGAAGTATGCTGCAAGCCCAACTCCTGATAAAACTACTGAAACAGACATAGTTGCTGTACCTGGAAGTCCTGCTATTCCTAGAGAACTAATAGTTATTACTATTACAAGCATTATGTAAAATCCTGCATTCATCTCCATACCAGCCATATTAGCAACAGTTACAGCCATTAAAGCTGGATATATTCCTGCACATCCATTCATACCCATATTAGCAGATAAACTTGCTGCAAAACTTGCTACTCCTTCATCTACTCCCTGATTTTCTATTAATGTTTCAATACTTACAGGAAGTGTTCCTAAACTTGAACGTGAAGTAAAAGCAAGAATTAATGCTTCCGAAACATTCTTTAAATATTTTATTGGACTTAATCCGCTTAAAGCTATTATTCCTAAATGAATTAAGAATACTATGATAACTGAAATATATAATGCTGCTATAAACTTACCTACTGAAATCATAGATGATAAACCATTTGAAATTAAGGTATTTGCAAGCATTGCAACAACTGCATAAGGCATAAACTTAATTACTGTCATAGCTACACTTACTATAATCTTATAAAATGCTTCTGTTAAATCTACAAAAGGTTTTATTATATCTGCATATTTCTTAGTTAATCTTCTAACAGCTATTCCTAAAAATACTGCAAAGATTATTACTGCAACAACATTACCTTCAGCCATTGCTTTAACAGGATTTGAAGGTAGTAATCCTCTTAATGTATCTAATATAGGTACAACTTCTCTTATTTCAGCTTCTATACCAGCTGCCTGCTCTCCAACTCCAAGCTGCATAACATTTCCTACTACTATTCCTACTATAGCTGCTAATGCAGTAGTTGCTAGTAACATACCTACTGATCTAAAAGTAAGCTTTCCAAGATTATCATTATCCCCCATATTAATTATTACTCTTAAAATTGAAACAAAAACCATTGGTACTACAAGCATCTTTAATAGGTCCATAAATGCTGACCCTACAAAGGAATACCATTTACCAACTTCACTTAACCATACTATACTAGATGGTTCTTCTGGAAAACCTGCTACTACTTGAACTATAATTCCAAGTGCAAGACCAATTAACATTCCATAAATTGTTCTAAGAGTAAACTTTACTTTTTTCTTTTCAAAATATCTTATTATAAAGAATGTTCCTATAATTATACCTATAAAAAGAACTGTTCTTATATCAGTTATCATAAGGAAATCTGATAAAAATGAACTATTACCCATACATCTTTCTCCTTTTCTTTTGTATTTTATTATTATTTATATATGTATACTTTTATATATTATTAAGGTATTATAATATATAATATAAATAATTGTCTATATTACCTTTTAAATATTTTTTTATTTATGAATATACTATATATGATATTATTTTTGACATTTAGGAGGACTTTTATGAGAACTATTATTATAGGTGGTGTTGCAGCTGGTATGAGTGCTGCTGCAAAACTTAAGAGAATGAAACCAGACTATGAAGTTGTAGTATATGAACAAACTGATGTTGTATCTTTTGGAGCATGCGGACTTCCTTACTTTGTTGGAGGATTTTTCGATGATTCTAATGAAATGATAGCAAGAAGTGCTGAAGAGTTTATTAAAACAGGAATTGATTTAAAAACTTTTCATAAAGTTATCAACATTGATACAAATTCTAAAACACTAACTGTGGAAAACTTAAAAACAAATGAAACTTTTGTGGATAAATATGATAAGTTAATGGTTGCAACTGGAGCAAGCAGCATTATTCCTCCTGTTAAAAACATTAATCTTGAAAATGTAACTACTTTAAAAACTTTAGATAATGGATTCCACCTAAAAGAATTATTAAATAAAGATGAAAATAAGAACATAGTTATAATAGGAGCTGGATTTATAGGCGTTGAAGCTATCGAAGCCTGCAAAAAGCTTAATAAGAATGTAACTGTGTTCCAATTAGAAGATAGAATATTAAATGCTGTTTTTGATAAGGAATTAACTGATGTTCTTGAAGAAGAAATTAAATCTCATAATGTAGATTTAAGATTAAGTGAAGCTATTTCAGAACTTGTTGGAAAGGATAAGGTTGAAGCTGTTGTTACTAACAAAGGTGAAACTATCCCTGCTGATGTAGTTATTATAGCTACTGGTGTAAGACCTAATACTGAGTTCTTAAAGGATAGTGGAGCTGATATGCTTCCTAATGGTGCATTAGTTGTTAATGAGTATGGTAAAACTTCTATTGAAGATGTTTATGCTGCCGGTGATTGTGCTACTGTAAAGAATATTATATCTGGCAAGGATATATATGTACCTTTAGCTACTGGTGCTAATAAGCTTGGAAGAATTGTTGGTGAAAATTTAGCTGGTAAGAATTCTGTTTATCCAGGATCATTAGCTTCAAGCTGCATCAAGGTTATGAATATGGAAGCTGCTGCAACTGGTCTTACTGAGGCTCAAGCTGAAAAGTTAGGATTAAATTATAAATCTAAGTTTATAACTGATTTTAATCAAACAACTTACTATCCTGGAAGAGATAAGATTTATGTTAAGCTTGTTTATGATGCTGAAACTAAGGTTATCTTAGGAGGACAGGTTGCTGGATTTAAGGATGCAGTTCAAAGATGTAATGTAATTGCTGCTGCTATTATGGGTAAAATGACTACTGAACAATTAGGTATGTTAGATTTATGTTATGCTCCACCATTCTCTAGAACATGGGATGTTCTTAATGTGGCTGGTAATGTATCTAAATAAATTTTAGGAGATATCACTTGGCTGAACAGTCAATAAAAGAAATCATACAAAAGAGACACTCAGTAAGAAACTATAATGAAGAACCTTTATCACAAGAAACAATAGATAAAATAGATGATTATATTAAAGACTTAACTAATCCTTTTGATAAAAAAGTAAGAATTGAATTAATTCAACAGAACTCAGGAGATGAAAGCATTAAGCTTGGTACTTATGGAGTTATTAAAGGTGCTAATTACTTTTTAACAGCTGTTTGTGAAAAAGATGATTTATCTTTAATTGCTTTAGGTTATTCATTAGAAAAAGTAATTTTATACTGTACCTCTCTAGGTCTTGGAACTGTTTGGCTTGGTGGTACTTTTAATAAAGGTAACTTTGCTAAAGCTGTTAACTTAAAGGAAAATGAGATTCTTCCTATTGTTTCACCTATAGGTTATGAAGGAGGCAAGAAATCTCTTTTTGCTAAGATAGTAGGAAAAAATACTAATAAGCGTAATAACTTTTCTCACTCATTCTTTAATGGTGACTTTAATACTCCCCTTACTGAAAGTGATGCTGGAGAATTTTATGAACCTTTAGAAATGTTGAGATTAGCTCCTTCATCTATCAATAAACAACCTTGGAGAGTTGTTAAGAAAGATGATAAAATACATTTTTATTTTAAAGATGCTAAGTCTTCAACAATAATTGATATGGAAATTGCACTTTGTCATTTCCACTTAACAGCTATAGAAAATAATATTGATGGTGAATTAAAGATTAATGATCCTAAGATAGGAAATAATGATTTAACTTATGTTATGTCCTGGGAAAAATAGATGATAAAATCATATTAATCAGCAAATATATTTTGTTCATAAAAATGAGGATTCAAATGTTTGAATCCTCATTTTCTATATATCTATATTATTATAAATTTTAGTAGATATATTTATAGACAATATAATCATTATAGTTAAAATTATAACTATAAATGCACATACTAATATTCCCAAAGCAGAACTATTCACCCCTGAAAAAATGCTGAAACCAGCATATTTTATTATTAATACTGGAATTATCATAACTAAAATACTTATACCTGCAAAAATATTCCTTGCTTTCTCATATCCAAATTTAAAATATATAGGAAAATAACTACATACAAACATTGTCGCACTTATTATAGATGGTAATAGCATTAATTTTATATCAAACAAGTTATTTATACTCTTAATATTCATCCATTCATTGAAACGTACAAACCCTGCAAATCCCTTTGATACAATATCTAATTGACTAAATATATTAGTAGAAACAAAAGATAGAATAATGCCAACAAGTAAAAATAAGAAAGACTCTATATATTTTGATTTTACCAACATGTCCCTACTTATTGGAAGACTATTAAACAAGACATTACTATCATATCTATAATCATATTGACATACACTTTTAAAACATGAATACATTATCATAGGTGGCAACACAAGATAAACAAACTTAGGCGTAACAATAAAAAAAAGATTTATAGTTAAACAATCAATAAGTATTGATAATAAATTTTCTTTTAAAATTCTTAAGTCTTTAATTATTAAAGCAAACATAAAATTCCCCCAAGCTACCTGCTAAGATCTCTTATTTTTAAATTTTCTATAGCAATCTATAATAAGTACAATTCCAATAAACAAAAATACAAATGCCTTCCATTTATCTGTCACATATGCAATAACTGTTTCCATTTTTATTCCCCCTTTAAACTATAACTCTCTGTTACTATATATCCTTAGAGATATAATACTAGACACCATAGTAATTAAAATTGAAAATACTATACTAATTATAATAACCCTAAAATTCATTATCCCTGACAATTTGTTTAAAACTTTATTTTCCATCCCTTGTTTTATAATTATCCTAATCATAATAGCAACAATAATTCCTATAAACACAATAAATGATATGAACTTACTTACAGCCTGTGATTTTAAATATCCAAAGTAAAAATAAATCGGAAAGTATAAAGATATATATATAGATGTAAATACTAAAGAAATTGATATAGATATAAAATCAACAAAGTATTTAATTTCTCCATAGCCTAATAAACTTTTACCCAATATTACTATAGCGGTTAACATGCTACCGGCTAAGAAAAATATAAAAGTACTTAAATATTTGCTTAATACTAGTTCTCTCCTACTTGTGGGAAGACTATTAAATAATATATCCACATCATTTTTTTCTCCAGCACCGCAACAGGATAAAATTAATGTTATAGCAAAAATACATGGTATAGCTATATATACATAACTTCCTATAAAATAATTAAAGACAATAATAGCAACAATATTTAACATCAATGAAAATAATAAATTAGCAGTACTCTTTTTATTAATAAAAATATCTTTATATATTAGATTAAACATTTCTTTGATTTCTCACCAAATAAACCATTATATCTTCTAAAGATGCATCTCTTATATTAGTACCACTTATATTTAAATTATTATTAATATCATCATTACAAATAATGGCTTCAAACTCTGAATTACCTTTTTTAATTCCTATAAGTTTCTTTTCCACTTCTGAATTTATAATACAATTATCTCCCTTAATTATTTTATATTTATTTAATATACTACTTTTATCTTCTGAAAACTGAATTTTCCCTTTATTTAAAAAAGTTATGCTATTAGCTATTTTCTCTAGATCTGAAGTTATATGAGTAGAAAAAAATATACTCTTATTACCTGATATTGATTGTAGGATATCTAATAATTCATCTCTAAATATAGGATCTAAACCTGAAGTAGGCTCATCCATTATAATAAGTTCAGCTTTATGGGATAGAGCTATTGATAGAGTATACTTTATTTTCATTCCCTTAGATAACTCTTTAATACATCTATTTTTTGGGAGTTCAAATTCCTTAATATACTTTAGGAAAGTATTGTCATCCCAATCTTTATAGAATCCTTTTATAATATTTTTCATATCAAGCAACTTTAAATTTTCATAGCAATACGTTTGATCATATACAAAACCTATTTTTTCTTTTAATTCTTTTGAATTTTTCTCCGAATCAATCCCAAAAATCTTTACACTTCCAGAATCCTTTTTTATAAGATTCATAATTATCTTTATAGTAGTACTCTTCCCAGCACCATTTGGACCAATAAACCCCATTATATCGCCTTTTTTTAAATTAAAACTTATCTCTTTTAGGGCAAATTCATTATATGTTTTTGTAACATTTTTAAGTTCTAAAACATTTTCCACCGCAGTCACCTCTTTGAAACACTAATTACATATAATATAATATATTACATTTTTTTCAATATTTTTTCAATATTTAATATTCCATTACCATAATACAAAATACTATTTTCCCCTGAACATTTATCTGTACTATCATATAAGTATTGTTCAACTTGTAATGCGGAAGGTTTAAATCCATATTTATCTTTAAAATGTGCTATTAATAGCGCAGCAGCTGCAGAAACTTTTGGCGCTGCAAAGCTTGTACCACCTTCTACAAATTCATAACCTTTATCAAATTCAAATAAAGAGCTAACCTGAGATTGAGCAAATTCTGTGGGGATAGTAACTAAAGTCATATACCTTAAATCTGGCACTTTTTTAGTCTCCCACTGAGGTCCATAATCTCCTCCTGGTGCCGCTATATCTACTTGCATTCCATAATTTGAATAATATGTTATCTTATCATCTCTATTTGTTGCAGAGACAGTTATAACATTAGATAATCCTCCAGGCAAATATACTTGTAGGTCATCTTTCTTTCCCAATTGCTGTGCTAACTTTAAAGGATCAGTAATATCTAAACCTTTTGCTTCATTTCCAGAGGCTGATACAACAACACAATTTCTAAGTTGTGCATATAATATAGCTCTTTCATATGCTACTCCCTTCACATTACCATTAGCTGCAATTTCTCCTGCGACCATAGTCCCATGCCCAGTACTATCTTCTAAATTATCCTTTCCCGGAACACAACTTTTACTAAGAACAATATTATTTTTTAAATCTGGATGTTGTGCATCTATTCCGCTATCTATTATTCCTATCTTTACATCATGATTTCCTTGCTCAATATTATAGGTATTACGATTATTAGTAACCCTATCTATATCCCATCTCCATACTTCATATTTATTATCAGCACCTATTTTTTCTTTTACTTCAGGTTCACTGTTATCTAAAGTTTTTTCCGTACCTTCCAATAAAATTTTTTGTTCTCTACAACTAGATTCAATAACATCTTTATATTTATTAACAGTAAAACTTCTTGCTTCTTCTAATAAATTGTCATCACTTGAGCTTATAGTAAATACACCAATCTCATCAATAGAGTTTAATTCTAATTGTGGATAATTTATTTTTATGTCACTTAAAATATTCCTAGGTACGTTCATATCTTTCATTACAAAGAAGTAAGAATTATCTATTGAAGCAACTGCTTTAATACCAAATATGTTTATAAATATAAAACTAATATAAAAAGCTAGTATAATGCTATGTCTCCCATATTTCCATGATATAAACAATCATCATTTTTAATTCTATTCTCTGTATATTCAACTGCCAGTTCTATCTCTTTTTTCATTGTAGAATCCTTATAATACTTACTCATCATAATACGACTCATTGCAATTCCTATACTTCCATTACACCAGTTATAGGCAACATCATATGGCTCTTTCCTCTTATCTATCCATCCATCTTTATCTTTATCAAATAAACTTCTATCAAATTCCAATAATTTAATAGCCATATCCTTATATTTATCCTTTTTTAAATAACTCCATAATCTAAATAATATAAAACTCATGCCACTTGCTCCATGTGACATACCACCTAATAACTCCGTCTTTTCTTTTCTACCTATTTCAGCCAACATATCTTTTCCTAACTTATCCGCCATCTTTAAATATTTATCATCACCTAGCAAATCATAAGTATTAAGTACTTCCTGTATTAAACCTGCACTTCCAGAAAGCCAATCTATAGGCAAACTCTCATTTTATAAACTTCTTTATACTTATCAGCTTTAGTTACTTTATATAAATAGTAGTAATACATTGCTATTCCAGATAGTCCATTATAAAAATCAATTTTAATTGGTGTAACCTCATCTTTTTGATTTTTTAAATTCATAATAACATCTATCCATGTAATCATTTTTTTGTCTTCTGAATATATTGCTTTATTTAATAAATCATCTCCTACCTTCATACTTTCTTCTATATAACTTATAGGAACATCAATATTAAGTTCAGAACTTATACTATTAAATTTGTGATTCTTATCTTTTAAAATTCTATTAGCACATTCATCATATTTATCAAATGCAACTGTCATATAAGATAATTCTCTATCAATTTCTTTTAAATCAAGATTCTTAATTCTATTTATTACTCTTTCATATCCTGATATACTATAAAAATTTTCTATAACCTCACCAGTACTTGACCACAGGTTTCTTGAATCACACCTAGTATAAAAAATAGGAACATCATGAAAAAGCATATCATTTACTTCATATTTAACGACATTCTTATTTTTATGTGGATATCCCCACATATTCTCAAAAAGTTTTTCTCTTTCAATAAAGTTTTTAGCACAACTTGGATGTACTGAGTAATTCAATAATTCTGCATAACGTTGAGTACTTTTTATAACACATCTTACTAACTTACCTTTAAATTTTTGAATTATACCCTCGTCTTCCAAAATTACTTCTTTATTTTTCATCATTTAACATAGGAATATTTTTAGCTCCAGAAACAATTACCTCTTTATATTCATACCTCATATTATCCGTTGCTACATTTACAGGTACTAATACTTTTTTAGGCATTTTATATTTGTCCCCATTTAATCCACTTATATCAACGCCCTTTTGTTTACCATTATTATTAAAAGATATACTTGGCATTAATGCTGTATCTAAAACGGAATTATATATATCCTTGAGCTTCTAAAATAATATTATTTAAATCTTGATCATACTTAATTTGTGACTTATTTTGAAATAATGTTTCCATATCAATAAGGTATGGATTTTCCCCTAAAGCAATTACATTTTCAAAATGAAAATCTGTTCCACATAACATATATATAATTGCTATAGTTTCACCAAATCTCTCATAAAAGTTTTCTATTTGCTTTTCAGATGTACATCCTTGATATTCTACGCATTCTTCAAATGTAAATTCATCTTGATAAAAACCTTTAATCTTAGGTAACTTAAGTAAATTAGTATTTTCATTAAAGAATTCTATAAGTTCATAATATGTTTTTTCTACCTTCAAATTTTTAGGTTTATATATTATTTTGGTACCATCTTCAAAAATAAATTGAGAAACTGATTTGCCTTTCTGATGGGAATCACCTTGTGATTGATTAATTTTCACTATTTTATTTGTCTTTAACTTCAGATCCAATTCTTTATTTATACTTTCAAAATTTTTATCTAGTCTATCAATAGAGTCTATAGTATTATTTATGTAGTAATCAGTCCTTACTAAAATAACTCGCGTTAAAGCTGCATATTTCGAATAAAATTCAATTAAGTTTTCGCTTGAGGTAAATTTACTCTTCAAAAAATATTTAAATCTATCACTAGAATTTTCACCTTCGATTTCCTCAACATTCTTATCACTATGCAATTCAATGATAAAAGATTTCTGTATAATCTTAATTACTTCTGTTCCAAACGCACTAAGTATATCTGTCATAACTTCTTCTGAAAATCTTATGTTATGTAGTTTAGGCATATATTTACATACTTTGTTTTTTACATAATATATAAATGGTCTTATGATATAACTCAAATCATAATTTTTAAGATCTTCTCTTACTTTAAAATCAATTTCATTAAATAAATTAAATATATCCCTAAACTCTATAAACCAATTATTTTCTTCTAGATGAGAGGCTAGAATATTTACTTCTTCATCTGTAAGTTCTTTTATTCCACAATTAAATTCACTTTTACTTATCTGTTCCTCTCTTAATTTCATCAAAAATGATTCTTCACTAATTAAAGATTTTCTTTCTCTCCATCTTTATATATATATATCATCTATATCATCTACGTTTTCATATTTCTTTAAAATATTTAATACTATGTCTACATCCTTTTTAAAGCCCATACTTTCATTATCAGATTCATATTCAAATATATTGATATTAAAAACAATATTGAACAAATTATACGATATTATCGATTCAAAACCTGAGAAAATTATAACTGATAATTCTTTAAAAATAAGCAAAGGCAATATTACATTAAATCATGTTTTTTATAAATATAATGTTTTTAATCCATATGTAATAAATGATGTCTCTTTTTCAATTAATGCTGGTGATAAAGTAGCTATTGTAGGGAAAAGTGGATGTGGAAAAAGTACTCTTTTAAAATTAAATTTAGGCTTATATTCCCCTGAAAAAGGATCTATATCTGTAGATGATATTGACATTAGTAGCATAAATATAAAGGATTTTAGATCTCAAATAGGAGTTGTTTTACAAGAACCTCAATTATTCAATGATACTGTAAAAAATAACATCTTAATTGGCAAAGAAAATATACCTGATAGCCTACTATATAAAGTTGCGGAGTTATCTGGTATAAATGATTTTTTAGTGAATACCCCTCTAGGATTAGACACAATAGTTTCAGAAAAAGGTATCAACTTTTCAGGTGGACAAAGGCAGCGTATTTCTCTTGCTAGAGCTTTAATAAATAATCCTAAAATTCTTCTTATGGATGAACCAACAAGTTCTCTTGATAATGAATCTGAATCATCTTTTATGAGTACTATTTTAAAGTTAAGTTCAACATGTATAGTTGTATCACATAGGTTAAGTACTATAATTAATTTTAATAAAATAATTGTTATTGATAATGGTAAAATAGTTGAAGTTGGTTCTCACAATGAATTAATGAGTAAAAAAGGTTATTATCAAAAATTATATAGTAGTAAAATGAATTTAAACCTTCAAAGTCTATATAATTAAGTATTAAATGTAATATAAGGAAAATAAAAATTTAAAAGTCTACTGAACTTAATAAATTTCTATTCTCCTTATTTATGTATCAATATTTATAACATATCCTTTAAACTTTTCCTTTACTATTGAAAGATATTCTTCCTTATTCCATACCATATAAATATTCTTAAAGCCTATATCATCCTTTATTTTAACTATAGATATAGTACTCATATTTATTGATTGAGTATATGGAACTATAGCTATCCCTGCCCCTGCTGATACAAGGCCTGAAAGTAAACTTGCTTCATTTGGCTCTGCTACTATCTTTGGATTATATCCCATAAGTTCATAGTAAGATACCTTTTTATTATTATGGTTTCCACCATATCCTATGAAATTCTCCTCAGCTAAATCCTTTAATTCAACTTCATTTACCTTAGCTAAATGATGAGTTTTAGGTACAATTAATACATATTCCAGCTGCTTTACCAGCTCATATTTAAGTTTAGGATTTCTCTGAATTTCATCTACCTTATCAATAAATCCAAAATCAACTTTCCCATGATTTAAATCATTCAAGATTTGGTCATCACTTTCATTATTAATATTGAACTTCACATCTAAATTTTGACTTAAGAAATTGCTTATCAAAAATGGCATAAAGGCTGCCCCTACGCAATAGGTAGAAACAATAGAAATTATATTATCCTTCTTTTCCTTCATATCATGCAGTTTTTCTTTTCCCTGCTCTATTTCATCTAAAGCCTTAGATGCATATTCTAAAAATACATTTCCAAAGCTTGTTATCTTTATACTTCTTCCTTCCCTCTCAAATAAAGGCACCTCTAACTCCTGCTCTAAATTTGAGATTGCTTTACTTAAAGCTGGCTGTGTTACTGATAATATATTTGAAGCTGTAGTAAAATTTTTAGTTTTTGCTATAACCTTAAGATATTCTAACTGCTGTAAATTCATCTTTTCTCCTTCCCTATTTGCCTTATAAATTCCATAACTTTTAGTTATACTTCTATGATTAATTTCAATTAGACACTTTACTAAATCTAATGTTAAACTATGTTTATTGCAATTGCTACTATAATTAAGATGAAAAAATCATAAATTTTATTTATAGTACTGTCAAAGAGAATAGCAAAGTATATTTTAGGAGTGAATTTTATGTTTAATGTAGATAGAAGTAAGTGTATAGCTTGTGGTCAATGTATTAAGGATTGTCCTGCCGCAACAATTTCTTTCGTAGATGGTAAAGCTGATATTAATAATGATAGATGTATCAAATGTGGACACTGCATCGCTATTTGTCCGGTGAATGCTGTTTCAACTGATGAATATGATATGAATGAAGTATTATCTTATGATAAAGATACATTCTCAGTAGATGCGGACAACCTTTTAAACTTCATCAAATTCAGAAGAAGTGTTAGAAGATTTAAAGATAAAGAAGTTGAAAGAGAAAAACTTAAAAAAATTATTGAAGCTGGTAAATATACTCAAACTTCAACTAATAACCAAGATGTTTCTTATATAGTTCTTTCTGAAAAGCTTGGTGAATTTAAAGAATTAGCATACAAGAGCTTACAAGCAAAAGGTGAAGCTATATTAGCTAATATGACTCCTGAAACTGAATACTTAAGAAGATATGCCACTCTATGGGCAAACATGTATAATGCTTATAAAGAAGATCCTATAAACAATGATAGATTATTCTTTAATGCACCTGCTGCTATTTTTGTAGCATCAAATACACCTTTAAATGGAGGATTAGCTTCTTCTAATATGGAACTTATGGTAGATGCTTTAGGTCTTGGAACTTACTTTAATGGTTTTGCTATGATAGCACTTCAAGATAATAAAGAAATACTTGATTTCTTAGGATTAGAAAGCAGTAAATCATTAATTTCATGCCTAGTAATAGGATATCCTAATGTTACTTACAAGAGAACTGTTCCTAGAAAAGAAGCTCAAGTTAAATGGTTATAGAACAAGCTGAAAAGAGGATTCAAATTTTTGAATCCTCTTTTATTATAAATATAGATTACTCATAACATCTATATTTACATCATATAATTTTTTTCTTCCGTCCTTTGTAATATATAATACTCCCTGTTGTTCTAACTCTTTTAAGGAATTTCTTAGCTTACTTTCACCTATATTAGGAAGGTTATATTTGTCGGTATTAAATATGTCGCATAATTCCTCAATACTTAATCCTTCATCTCCAAAAAGGGTATTTTGTACTAATATAAATAATAAGTTAGCCTTTTTATCATCCTTACCTGCTGCTTTAGATGCTATATTCTCAAAGAATTTAAGTTTATTTCCTCTTTCATCTAATGAATCATTTAAATCCTCTAATGCCCTAATAAGAATATCAAAAAATTTCATCACAAAAATAGTTAAATCGCCCCTATTCTTTTCATCATTTGCTTCCTTAAAGCTTTTATAATAAGTATTAATATTTTCTTTTATTGTATGTGACAGCTTATATGAAATTAAGTTTTGTAGTTTTTGAGACAATAAATAACTGCTTATAAATCTAGTAGTCCTTCCGTTACCATCATAAAATGGATGTATATATGCAAAGATATAGTGAAATACTGCTATTCTTATTAGAAAATCATAATCTTCATTATTTAAAATCTCTAACCCATCAGTCATTGATTTTAATATTTCCTCTTCTGGATAAACACCAGTATGAATTGTTTTTCCATGAGAATTTTTCACATAAACCTTGTCTTTTCTAAATATCAAACCATCTGGTTCATTTGATATATCTTCTTCTAAGACTTCCTTTAAAACTAATTCATCATATATTTTTCTTATATCTTCACACTTAGAAAGTTTAATATCTTCCTCTCCTAATAGCTGATATTTTTTTACTAAACCATATAATCTTCTATTCTTATTTTTATCCGTTTTGTCAGATAAAATATCATTAATTTCTTTTCTTGTACTAGCTACTCCCTCTATTTCATTAGTCATTCTAACTTCATCTATTAAACATTTTTTCTTATATTGACTTAAAGCAATATCAGGTACTCTATTCATTTTTTTAACTAGTTCACGATCCAGCTCCATAATATATTCAACCTTTTGTAATATATCATGATTTATAACTAGAAAAGCTGGATTTCCATTAATCCTAAAATTAAATCTATACGTTGATTCACTGTTAAATCTATTTTTATATACTTCTAAATATTTATTGTTATCACTATAAAATATACTTGAAAGTGCTCTATATTTCATATATATACCTCCAAATTAACATTATAAATAGTATAATACAAATAATTTAACAAGTAAAATGAATAATTATTAATATACTTATTATATCTAAGTAAATTTACCACAATTACATAACATCTTTATAATCTACTAAGTCAACACATGTAGATAAACCATTTAATGCTATTTCATGTATTGCTTCATTAACTGTTGTACAGCAATCTTTCAAAACCTTAACCTTATATTTTTCAGCTTCCTTAGAAATAGCTGTATGAGTGACACAATTCTGAGTCATGGCTCCACATATAAGAATCTCCTCTATTCCAAGGGTTGATAAAATTTGTCCTAAATTTGTTTTATGAAATCCATCTGCATATTGCTTTATAACAACTTCAGCATCTGGCGATGCCTTTAAAATATCATGATGTATCTCACATCCTTTAGTTCCTTCATTAAAGAATGGCGCTATACCTTTTTCAACACTAACTACATGTTTTATTAAAATAACTGGTATATTAGCACTTTCAGCTTTTTTCATAGCATCGATTACATTTTCTAATGTATTATCGACATTCCATAAAGGAAATCTTCCCCCTTCAAAATAATCATTTTGCATATCAATAACTAATAAAGCTTTTTTCATTTTTAAATCCTCCCCAATCTCATTGATCTCTATCAGTATTATTGACACCTTTACGAATATATATTCCTAGGTTTTATAATTTATTTCTCATTAGTTTATTGTTAACCACATAAGCTTTATAGGTTGACAATGCGTTTTTTCACATCTATAATTTTATTTGTAATTGCAATTATTTCCGAAAATACTTTTTAAAGGAGATGCTAATGAATGAATACAATAAGTTCATCAAAAACTTCAACTAAAGATTTAACTAAGATGACACTATTAACAGCTCTGTTATGTATATCATCTTATATAATAATTCCATTACCTTTTTCCCTTGCAAGTATAACAGCTCAAACAATAATCATTAACCTAATAGCCTTTTTATTAAAACCAAAACAGGCTTTTACAACTGTTGGACTATTCATATTAATAGGCCTTATAGGAATACCTGTATTCTCTGGTGGTGGAGCTGGTCCTGCTAAACTATTTGGACCTACTGGGGGCTACCTTTTTGGGTACTTAACAGCAGCTACTGTAATTTCATTTTTAAGAGGAAAGGAATTTAATATGAAAAAATGTATCTTCCTTTCTATTGTTGTAGGCATGCCTATAATTTATATATTAGGTGCTGGATATATGGAATTCTTAACAAAAATGAATTTTAAGGCATTAATAACTACATCAGTACTTCCATTTATACCCCTTGATATCTTAAAATGTATATTAGCAGCTTTTTTAGCTAAAATTTTGAATAGATTTGTATATTAAGGAGGCTTTTTTATGTCTATAAAAAGCGATATTTTGAAGGAGTTTGAAAAGAATAAGGGAGAAGTAATTTCAGGATCTAAACTTGCTAAAGATTTAAATGTATCTAGAACTTCCATATGGAAGCATATCGAGGAGTTAAGAAGAGATGGCTATGAAATAACAGCAGTAACTAACAAAGGTTATTCCCTTTCCAATAACACAGATTTAATTTCAGCAGAAGGAATAATTCCATATCTTAAGGATGATTATTGCAATATTCCTATATATTCATATAAAACTTTAGAATCAACAAACAAGACAGCTAAAGAACTTACTTTTAAAAATGCAGCTCATGGAACTGTTATAATTTCTGAAGAACAGACTGCTGGAAGGGGAAGACTTGGAAGAAGTTTTTATTCTCCAAAGAATAGTGGAATTTATATGAGCATAATCTTAAAACCAAACCTAACAATTACTGATTCAGTTCTTATTACTACTGCTGCTTCTGTTGCTGTATGTAGAGCAATTGAGAAGACCACAGGTATCGAAGCTAAAATTAAATGGATAAATGATATTGTACTTAATAATAAAAAGGTCTGTGGAATTTTAACTGAAGCTTCAACAGATTTTGAAACTGGTACTATAGAAAATATTATTCTTGGTATTGGTATAAACTTTAATACTGCCTGTGAAGACTTCCCTGAAAAAATTCAAAATACCGCAGCCTCATTATTTTCTAAAGGAAATTCTAAAATCAGCAGAAATATACTTTGTGCTGCAATAATTAATGAGGTATTGTCTATGTCAGACAATTTAAAAGGTCACAAATTTATAGATGAATATAAAAAGAGAAGTATCGTCTTAAATAAGGATATTATCTTTATAAGAAATGGAGTATCGACAAAGGCTCATGCTTTTGATATTCAAGATGATGGTTCTTTAGTAGTAAAAAAAGAAGATGGTGAAATCACAATTCTTAATTCAGGAGAAATTAGTATTAGGGGGCTTTAAAATGCTTGATATCTTGAAAAATAAAATATATGGAGGATATAAAATCTCTAAGGAAGATGCTATATCCTTAATTAACACAGACTTATCCGAACTTTGCAAAACTGCTAATGAAATTAGAGAGCATTTCTGCAAAAATCAATTTGATATATGCACAATTATTAATGGTAAATGCGGTAACTGTTCTGAAGACTGTAAATACTGTGCACAATCTATTAAATATAACACCAATATAGACAAGCATCCATTATGTAATAGTGAAACTATATTAAAGGATGCTAAATATAATTCTGATAAAGGCATAATACGTTATTCAGTTGTTACCTCAGGTAAAAGACTATCACCTAAGGATCTAGATAAGTTATGCATGACTTATAAAGAATTAAATGAAAAAGTGGATATTTCTTTATGTGCTTCTCATGGACTTTTATCTTATGATGACTTTGTTAAATTAAAGCAATCTGGGGTTAATAGATATCATAATAACTTAGAAACTTCGAGAAACTTTTTCCCTAACATCTGCACTACTCATACTTATGATGAAAAAATTAAAACTATAAAAGATGCCCAAAGAGCTGGATTAGAAGTATGCAGCGGTGGAATTCTAGGTCTTGGTGAAAACATGGAAGATAGAATTGATATGCTTTTAGATTTGAGAGCTTTAAATATAAAATCAATTCCTGTAAATGTATTAAATCCTATTAAGGGTACTCCCCTTGAAAATAACACTCCTTTATCTAAAGAAGAAATCCTTAGAAGTATTGCTATCTTTAGATTTATAATTCCTGATGCTTTCATAAGACTTGCTGGCGGCAGAGGATTATTTGATGATAGAGGAAAATCTGCCTTTACTAGTGGAGCAAATGCTGCAATATCAGGGGACATGCTTACAACTTCAGGAATCACTATACAAGATGATTTAAATATGTTATCTGATTTGAACTTCAGTTTATAGAATGAAAAAAGCTGCATTAAACTGCAGCTTTTTTCATTCTATTTAATCCTACTAAAATCTCTATATAGTCAATGATAGCTATTTTACTACTTAATGAATAGTTAGATTTTGAATCATCTATAATCTCTTGAACTTTGCTATAATCTACAACATCCTTATTATCAAATAGATTTTTTATATTATTCTTTTCCTCATTATAAGGTTTTACATTAATCTTAGTTACTTCTAGCCATCTATATAAATCAGATATATTTAATAATAATAAACGCTGAGAATCAAGATATTTATTAAGATTTTCATCCTGTGAATCTTTTTCATTAGATAAAATTCTCTCTTCTATCATATTTGCTCTAAGTATTTCGTTCTTCATTGCTTCATTAGATGATTTTCCTTTTTCTATAAAATTCTTAACTATATTTATCTGACTTAAAATTGTATCATTATATAATTTAATAAGATACTCTTTTGCATCTTTTTCTCTATATGGTAGTACAAATTTATTTAAGAATAAAGCAATTAATATTCCTATACAGACAAAAACAAGTCTATCAATAGTAAGTACTTTTGCATCACCATATACTGCTGCCATACCAATTGCTGACACTGTAATATTTATAGTTCTAAACTTATATGAATTATTAAAACTTGCTAAGTATCCTACAAACATAATAGCAATACTTCTAGCTGTTGAATCCTTAATAAAATAGAATACAACTACGATAATTGCAGCTCCTATAATAGTTCCTATCAATCTATCTTTAGTCTTTTCTTTAGCTTTTTCATAGAAAGGCTGAATTAAAGTATTTACCGTATATAATATCCATCTTCCTTCACTAATATTAAAGTACTCTACTATAAAAGCACTAAATGTTACCCCAAGAGCTAATCTAAAAGCATAAGAAAACTTTAATGAATTAGATCTGAAGCTCTCCTTATATATATTTTTCAATCTAAAGTTTGATGGTATATCTTCTAATTTACTAACCATATTATATTTCTTTTTATCCAATTCCTTTAAATCATAAAGATACTGTCTAATGAAAAACAATGAATTTAATATTTTTATTGTAAATACATTCATGTTATCTTCTTTATCATATTTTTTAAATATATCATCGAATAATTTATCTAAATTCTCTAAGTTTTCATCTTTATCAAGACATGATTTTAATATATTTATTGACTTTATAAGATATTTATCAAATTCTCCTTCACTTAATATATGTACCGCATCATCCTTATGAGCTAATTCATTTAATGCATCATTTATTTTTTCTAACTCTAAAGAAATATTAAGCTTGATTCTACCTTCATTTGTAAGATAAAATTCCTGTTCTCTTTTATTGTATATAAATCTTCTAAATTTATTAATGCTGCCTTTTATCCCCTTATCAATCTCATCTATATTTTTATTATTCTCGATAAATTCTATCTTATCTATAATACTCAAACATAACTTAGACAATAGTGAATTACCCTGTTTATATATCTTATTTTTATTAAGTAGAACTTGACTAAGAATTATTATAACTGCTCCTACTGCTAATGATAATAGCCTCTTTGGAAGCTTATCTATTGTTATAGGAGTGCTTAACAAAAATACATATTGAAGATTAAAAGGTACAAAACTAGGGCTGCTTAAGTTGTAGGATAATGTATATCCCATTATAAATAATGATATAAAATTAAGAGGAATTCCTAATATAGGGTTTTCACTGGCCCAAAAAGTTATAATTCCCATTGCAATATTAAAACAAATTAACTTTATGGCTGTTTTTATTGGATTTAAAGAAAAATCTTTGCTTAAAAATAAAAATACAGCTGTTATTGTTGTTACACCAATTAGTGTATTATCTGAGCCAAAAACAGCACTAAATCCTACTATAAGGCCTATCATTACCACAAATATTACTGTGTTTCCTATTATTTTCTTCAGCACGTATCGACACTTCCTTTCCTTCATAATTAATATAATCCTTATTCGCAATATTTATTCTACAATTTTTTTAATTATTTCTTTTACGCTTTCATATATGAAAAAAAGCAGCATAACCACGCTTTTTAGCGCAGCAGCTACTTTTTATTCTTTAAATATCATATCCTCTTAAAATTTTAACTATAAGTGGTGCAACTTGTACCATAGCATCTCTATATCCTAGTTCTATATTTCCTTCTATAGTATCTTTCCTTAAATTAAGACTTCCAATACCACTTATTATTTCAAGGCTGGATGAAGGATAAATCTCAATTATTTTAGTACCTTCAAATCCAGTCTTATCAACTTCACTCTTATTTGATAAATGGACTACTATTATAATATCGCACTCATAATTTCTAAGAGGAGAAATAGGAACATTATCTATATTGTTCTTAGAGTATAAAGGTGAATGAATACCACCATCAGAATATCTCATTCCATCTATCTGTATTGGTTTAAACATATGAGGAATTGCACTAGATGCTAAAACTCTATCTTTTATTTCCTCTTCAGTGCAATCATTTAACCTAAAATATTCTGGTCTTTCTTTATCTACATTGTATGCACAGGCATAAAGCTCTTTATCTGAGTTTTTTATAATTTCCATATCAATGTATTCCTCAATAAAATCTTTAATCCCACTTTGAGATATTAATCCTATATCATTCAAATTAACCTGTTCAAAGATTCCATTTTCTATATTGATTGATTTTATCTTTTCTAATATTATATCTGACTTTTTCTCTTTTGTATTTTGTTGATTTAAAATAAATCTTGAATAATTAAGATTTCTCCAGCTATGTCCTATAACATTTGGATTATCCATAGCAAAAAATAAAGCATTAATGGCTCCTATAGATGTTCCTGAGATAACTTTTATATTATCAACAATTTCTAATTCTCTTAAGGCCTTATATACTCCAACTTCATAAGCTCCTTTAGCTCCTCCCCCCGCTAAAACAAGCCCTATTCTTACAGCATCTAAACTTTTATTCATCTCCAAATTCTCCATTTTAATTATTTTTATTATTACTACAAAGTGGCTGACGCCACGCTTTTCAGCGCAGGAAGCCACTTTGTCACAGCCTATCAAAAGGTTCTAAAAGCAAAATTGGAGGATAGAAGTAATATTTTTATGCTCCAAATCACAACCAGTCGCTTAAAAATATTGCTTCTACCTTCTTTATTCCTTTAAAATCTCTCCAAATTCTAAAAATACTTTTTTAAGATCGTCTTTTGAAATTCCTTTTCCCGTATCTTTAATAATTACTTTCTTCAAGTTCCTTTATCTTATTTCGTATTTCCTCATTCATATCTTCTATTAGCCCATACATAGGCTTTGTTATATCATCTGATATTAAATAAATTATTATAAGAAGGAATATTTCAATTACCACATTTAACTTTGCAAGTGTAGAATAGCTATTATATTTAGTATCGTATAAATTCTCAAGATTATATAGATATACAAAATAATATTTTTTATCATTAAGATTAATATAATTATTTATTATTGATATATATGATTTCTTTATCCATATTTCTAAACTGCAGAGAAACATTAGGATTACTATTATTTTTTTGATTAAAAAATATATTTTTTGCATTTGAATTAGACTCTATATTTGCACAAATTACTGAGTATTCTTCTAACGCTCCACTAATTGTATTTTCAATTACTGTATTAAAATTTGTTTCTATTAATATGACTCCATAAATATTAATAGTAACAAAAAATAGAATATCAAAATATAAAAATAACTTATTTTTTAATTTCATAATATTAACCTCAGCTCTTTAAAATATAACCAACCTTATATATTGTTTTTAAATAATCCTTTAAATCAAGTTTGTCCCTTAGCTGCTTAACATGCATATCCACTGTTCTCGTCTCTCCTAAAAAATCATATCCCCATATCTTTTCAAGAATTACTTCTCTAGTAAGAACATTATTTATATTATCTATAAACATTATTAAGAGATTATATTCTTTAACCGTAAGATAAACTATCTCTCCTTTTGATTTTACTATCCTTTCATTTGGCTGAATTGTAATATGATGATATTCTATATTATTGTAATCTTCTATCATTTTTATTAATGTAAATCCATCTATTTTAGGAATCATTATATCTAATAAAATTAAGTCAAATAAAGTTATTTCAACTGAAAATATGGCCGAAACAAAAACAGAACAAAAACCTAAAGATACAGATATAATTCCTGGTAAAAATTTAACTTATGGCGGAAAAGAATTTTCAATCCCTGCTAATGAAGTAAAAAATATAGCTAATGGACATGCAATAGATGATAATAAATATGTACTTTTAACATTTGATGACGGACCTAGTCCAAATACAGAGAAAGTTTTAGATATATTAAAAGAAAAAGAAGTTCATGGAACATTTTTTGTATTAGGAGAAAACCTTGAAAAAAGTGATGATTCAAAAAAACTTCTTCAAAGATGCATTTTAGAAGGTAATGCTATTGCTAATCATACTTATACTCATAACTTTAATAAGCTTTACCCTAATAACGTTATAAATATAAGTCTCTTTATGGATAAGAATGCTTTTAATGCTCTTTTGAATGAAAAAAATATTATAAATATTGACTGGACTTCATTAAATAGAGATGCTGAAGGGAAAAATTTTTCTGTAGACCAATTACTAAGTAATGCAATAAAAACATCCGAAGGAAAAAAACAAATAGTTATTTTAATGCATGATACTTACGGCAAAGAGAAAACTGCTCAAATGCTTCCAGCACTTATAGATTACTATAAATCTAATGGATATGAATTTAAAACTATAGAATCAGTATAAAAATTGGGGGTTGTATCAAAAGGAAATATACTTTACCCAAAAGATGTTCTGATACATCCCCTTTAAATTTAATCCTTTCTAAATGATTCAAAATAGTCATTCATCTTTCTAGGTCCTGCAAGAACTGTTCTTAAGATAGCTAAGGTTCCATCTCTTCTTGCACCAATGCACCATTTAACTAATTCTATTTCTCCATTATTTATTTCTATAGCTGTTATACATCTAGGATGAACACAGCTTCCATCATTAAAGTACGGTACTTCTCCCACCTCTGGAAACATCGGTCTATGAGTATGTCCTGTAATAATCATTGTTTTTTTCTCCTTAGCCCATTGTGTAAATCGCTTTTCAATAATATTTTTTTTCTTATAATTTTTTGCTGTACTAGTAGGATCATTAACACCATATATCTCTAAAGATTTCCATACATACCTAACTAAAAACCTAGTTACCTTCCACATCTTATCATTAGCAAAATCACCTTGATGACCATGGATTAATAAAATTTTATTGCATCCATACCTTTTCTTTAAAACTAACGCCTCGTGAAATTCTACACCTTTAAAAAGCGTGATATAACTTCTAAGTTTTTCATCAAAATATTTACAGAAATTTTTCTTAATATATTTCTTATCCCTTTTAACCATATCGTGATTTCCATATATGAAATGTATTCTTCCTTCTTTATAAAACTTTGATAAAATCCAAAACACATTACTATAATTGCTGATTATATCACTAATCTTTTTACCTTCCCAAAGTTCATCACCATCCCCTAATTCTATATAAGTATAATTATTTTGATAATAATATTTTAAAGCATAGAAATATATATCCTGATTTTTTGAAAAATTATCTCCTAAATTTCCATCTCCTCTATGGCAGTCACTCATAATAACAAACTTAGATGAATTATCAAATTCTATAATTTTTGCTTTCTTGAAAATTTCATCTATCCTTTTTGTAAAACTCATATCATTATCCTTATTTATTAGTTTTACTTATTATATTCTTATATAATATATCTTGTTACTAGAAGTGAATAAAGTTTTTGACGCCGCGCTTTTCAGTGCAGGAAGTCAACTTGTTAAAGCCTGCCAAAAAGTTCTAAAAGCAAAATAATTTCCTATACGTTAAAAAAGACATCCCTTTGTCTATACAGACTTTAAGGGATGTCTTCATTCATTTATTTAATTTATTATTGAATTTTTATTTTTCTTCCTTCATCCTTTTTCTTTACTTCCTTTGGAAGAGTTACCTTAAGAATACCGTCTTCATATTTTGCACTTATCTTATCCTGTTGAACATCATCAAAATAGAAAGTTCTTGAAAATTCTCCATAGTTACATTCTTTCCTGATATATCTTTCATTCTTTTCATTCTTCTCATCTGCTCTCTTAGCTCCAATTACTAAGTAATTATTCTTAAAATCAAGTTTAATATCTTCTTTCTTAACTCCTGGAAGTTCTGC
>CAKVFO010000016.1 GCA_934746785.1 uncultured Clostridium sp.
ATTAACGCCCTTTGAGGCAAGATATTCCGCGAGGTCTTTTTAGACAAAAGTGTTACAATTTTGCTTGACCACTACAAACCTTTTGATTGAATTAATTACTTTTATTTACACGAATTATGCCTTAATTGATAATCTTTGTCAACTGAATCTCTTTCTTTATTATGTAAATTTACTATTACAAAAGCATAACTAGTCACTAAAAACGTTACTTCTACCTCCTTAAATATTAAAAGGAGTTTTTCTTTTTGGGCACTACAATTATTTTTTACGTATTGGAAAGCTTACATATCATAAATTCAGTAATGATCATTATTCCATTCAACAAAAGTTTTGAACTTCCTATAAATATACAAAAAGTGAGATGGATTTAATCACCTCACTTTCTTTTTTTCTATTAATTCTTCTATTGTAATATTTCCATACTCTTTCAATCCCTCAATAATCATATCTTCGTATATAATACTTATTAATTTCATATCGTCATCCAATACATAAAAACAATTAAAACGATCTTTATCTATTAGCTTTAAAACTTTAACCAAATTAACTTTATAATATATGGATATTGATTTATTCTCTATATAATTATCCTTTATTATTTTTCTTCTCTTTTTAAACATATTTCCAATTGTAATATACATACGAGTTTCTTTTTCAATTACTGTTGAATATATTATAAATATTGATGTTAAGAAAAAACTAAAATTAGCGCTATGTAAATATATCGATATACAAAATCCTAGAAATAAAATTCCGCCTATTACAAAACTTAAATTTATTAATATATCTTTTGATTTTTTATATAAAAACTTCTTAGACAAAAGAATTTCATATATCCTCGCTCCATCTAAAGGGTAAGCTGGCAGCATATTAAATAATGCCAGAGTTAAATTTATATCTATTCCCATCCTTATAAAAGGTACCTCAAATAAACTATACAATCCCATTAGTATTAAGGCCATTACTATATTAAATAATGGACCAATTAAATAAATAATCATTCGTTCAGTATAATTTAATTCTTCCACTTCATATCCATATGTACTAAGTCCTGTTAAGTTTATGTTAATATCTTTTAATTTAATATTAAAAAATCTAGCCATAATTATATGAGCTATCTCATGAAAAATAGCCCATATAAAACTAAATAATAACTTACTATAAAAATTTCCTATAACTATTAAAACAGAAAATTCTAATAGAAATATTCTTATTTTTCTTCTCATAAACAATACCCCTATTATATTAATTAACTCTAAGCCTCCTCTAAAGACGATAAATTCATAATATCACTTGGATCCTTTTCACTTCCAAGATATATAAACTTAAAAATCACTCCTCTTCTATTTGTTGAATCTATTGCTCCACACTTTCCAATCACATCACCTTTTTCAACAATACTTCCGACTTCAACGTCTATTTTACTCAAAGCTCCATAATAAGTTTCAGTTCCATTACCATGATTTATAACTATGCATTTATTATCATCTTCATCTCTAACTTCTTCAACTGTACCTCCATAAACAGACACTACATTCTCATCTGCTTCAGCTGATATAGCTATCCCCTTAGAATCACCATTGATATATTTTATTTTTCCTGATACAGGTTTTATATAATCTTCTTTAATTACTTCCTTTAATGTTTTCTTTCCTGATATGCTTGCTTTAGCTTCATCAATATAATCTAACGCCTTCTCTTTATATCCTTCTCCCTCTGGGATATCTATATACATTATTAATGATGTAACATCAACATCTTCATTTATAATTGATTTAACCTCTGAATTAAGTTGTACTATAGAACCTTCTACTGGAATATATGTTATAGCAGCTGCAGCAGATAATAAAATCGCTGCCCCTGACAATTGCCATATAAACTTTCTTACAAATTTATTAGCAAAGTTATTTCTTTTATCTGATTTTTTTAAGGTTGAAGGTTCATAAGAATACCCTGCTCTTCTATATTGAGCTGCTCCGCCTTCCCTTCTAACATTACCATAATATTTCTCATATTGTTCTCTATAACTTCCCATCTCTATCCTCCAAAAAGTTTCTTCTCTAAATTATATTTTTTCTTATCAAAAATATGAGTCTTAACTCTAAAACCATTTTTTCTTGTATTTATAATTTTTGAAAATACTATAAACATTACAAAGTGGCTGACGCCACGCTTTTTAGCGCAGAAAGCCAGTTATAATCAGTACTCGCTCTCAAAGAAAGTTTTTAATTTCCTATACGTCAAGAAAAAAATCGCTGTAAACTTAATGCTTACAGCGATTCTTGATTTAGGAAAGTTTTTTACCCACCTAAAAATGAATTTTTCTTCTTCTCATTCCTATGCTTAAAACTAATCCTACTGCAACTGATGTAGTTAATAGCGAACTACCTCCATAACTTACAAGTGGAAGGGTTATTCCTGTAATAGGCAGTAATCCTATTGTCATTCCTATATTTTGAGTTATAGCAAATAAAAAATATGAAACCATTCCTATACACACCAGAGATCCAAATCTATCATCTGACATCCTTGCAATAGTAACCATTCTTACAATCAGTACTCCATATAAAAATAATAAAAATATTGCCCCTGCTAATCCCCATTGCTCTCCTATTGCCGCAAATATAAAGTCTGTCTGTATTTCAGGCACATGAGTTCCTGCATATCCTGGAGACACTGTTGGGCTTAAAGATAGTGAACTTGATCCTGTTAATCCTCCTGCTCCAATTCCTATTAATGATTGACTTAATTGATATCCATTTCCTGAAGAATCATCCATGTCAGTACTTACAAATGATAATATTCTCGCCTTTTGATGTGGTAATATAAGTCCTGAATTCCAAAGAACTAATACACCAACTAACAATACACAAAATCCACCATATATAATTCGTTTATCTAAACCTGCTATAAATAACATTCCTAAAACAATAAAGAAACATACCATTCCCATTCCCATATCAGGTTGAATAAGTATAAGTGCTACTGGAAGCAACACTATTAGTACAATTTTAAATAAGTTCTTCATATTATTTACTTGGCAGTCAATTTCATCAAGATGTTTTGCCAAACTTAAGATTATAGCAAACTTAGCAACTTCTGCTGGCTGCAGTTTCATAACTCCTAAGTTAATCCACCCTCTAGCACCATTAACCGTTATTCCTATCTTTGGAATCCACACAGCTATAAGTAACACTATCGATAACCAATAAAATATTGGAACATATCTATATATTACCCTATAATCCACCGCTAACATAAAATATATTACAACTAATGATATACAGAACCATATAAGCTGTTTCTTAGCGAAAAAGAAAGGTGTCGAAGAACCCTTTGTTGCTAGATATATATTTAATACTCCAAATAAAACTATTGATATCATCGATAATAACAAACCTTTATCTATATCTCTTATGAGTCTAAAATCTAGTCTATATCTATTAAAAAAACTTCTTTTTTTCCCCATAATGCACCTCCACCTATTTCTGTAACAGTTATAATTATATCCTATTCTAGTCCTTTTCTCTACATTTTAAGTACTAATATAACTAAATATAATAAATTTTTAATAATGTTTGCGACAATAATATTTTCTAATTTTCAAAAAATAAATCCATATAACTTTAGTGTCCTAAAATTATATGGATTATATTCATTTTAAATATTTATCTTCCTCTTATACTCTTTATAGGTATATTTGCAATTAACGATGAAACTGTATCACCTTCTATTTCATCACTTTTTGTAACTGCTATTTCTACATCATCTGCTTCTATTTCTATATACTTTGAAAGTACATCTAATATCTCTCTTCTCATCTGATTCAATGTATCTGATGATATATTACCTCTATCATGTATTAATATAAGTTTAAGTCTATCTTTGGCTACATCTTTTGGCTTTTGTTTACTACCAATGCCCCCAAATATTCCCATTAAAACAACACCTCCTACTTACGACCAAATAACTTCATTATTGATCCTAAGATACCAACTGAATCTGAACTTAAATCTAATAATGGAACATCATTTCCATTAATTCTATTGGCTATATTTTTAAATGCTTTTCCTGCTTTTGATCCTTCTTCAAGCACTATTGGTTCACCTTTATTAGTTGATACAGTTATATTCTTATCATCTGGAACAACACCTAAAAGCTTTACTGATAATGTTTCAATAATATCAGAAACATCTAACATATCACCTTTTTTGGTCATCTCATAATTCAATCTATTTACTACAACAGCATGATCTTCAAGACCTTTTGCATCTAATTTTCCAATAACTCTATCTGCATCTCTTACAGATGTTATTTCTGGATTTACTACTACAATAGCTCTATCCGCACCTATAACAGCATTTTCAAAACCTTGTTCAATTCCTGCCGGTGAATCTATTAATACATAATCAAATTCTTCTTTTAATTCATTTACTATCTTTAACATATCACTTGTACTTATATCATCTTTATCCTTTGTTTGAGCTGTTGGAAGTAAACATAAATTTGAGAATCTTTTATCTTTTATTAATGCTTGTTTTAATCTGCATCTTCCTTCAATTGCATCTATTAATGTATATACAATTCTATTCTCCAATCCCATTAATACGTCTAAATTTCTAAGTCCTGTATCTCCATCAACAACAACAACTTTCTTCCCTATTGAAGCAAGTGCAGTCCCTATATTTGCAGTTGTAGTTGTTTTTCCTACACCGCCTTTTCCTGATGTAATAACTATTGAAACTCCCATTTTTAATATCCCTCCATAAATTAATATATATACTTATTAGTTAAATACGGTTCAACAATAATCGATCCATCCTTTATTCTTGCTACTTCTGGATACTTAGGTTTTTGATAATCATCTGGTGATATAGTTATTATGTCACCTATCTTTAGTATTTCAGGTTCCATAGAAAATGCTGCAATTATAGCTTTTTTATTTCCATTACTTCCTGCAAACACATTTCCCTTAATACTACCTAAAACAATTATATTGCCTCCAGCATAGACTTCTGCGCCACTATTAATATCGCCTATTATTACAATATTCCCGGGGAAATGAATACATTGTCCACCTCTTACAGTCCTTCTTAGGAACTTTGTTCTGCCTTCATATACTCCACTAAATATCTTAACAGTCTTCTCAACTTCCTCTTTTTTTTCAAATTTATCTGTATCATATTTAGTACTTTTATTATCCTCTACTGGATTATCAATAATGATTTCTTTTACACCTATTTTATCTAAAACAACACTTTTTAGTTCTTTTATTTCTTCATCATTTAGTAAAGAAGTATTAATAGTTATGTATAATTTTGAATCCTTATAAAACTTTTTTCCTCTTGATAACTTTTCAATAAGTACCAATAACATATCATTAAACCCAGTAAATTTATCTATGTCTACTAATGCATTTAACCCCTCTTTATTTCCCTTAATAATTACTCCATTGTTCTCCATCGGCTACCCTCCGACCACTATTCATCTTAATTCTCTTAATTGTACCTCATTATTATTCTCTATAATTATATCATTAAATCATAGAAAATGAATATCTAATTATATTTATTAATAAAAAAATGGTAACTTAAAAATCTATTCATAAAAATATAAATAGAAGCTGTTACTGAATAATTCAAGAATCTCAGTACAGCTTCTTAAGATAATACCTATTCTACTTTATTATCTGGTTGAATTTTTTCTGAATACTTTCTATAAGTCTCAGATCTATTTGCATAATTAGGATAAGCTGCTAATATTCTATCCTTAAAGTACTGTTCATATACTGCTTTTGCAACTCTGGCAGCACTACCACCATGTCCACCATCATATATAACTGATACAACTGCAATTTCCGGGTCATCTGCTGGTGCAAAACCTACATAAGTTGCATAAGGAGCTCTTCCAACCTCATACTGATCTTCTCTTGCATCGGCAGTACCTGTTTTACCAGCTGTTCTTATAATATCAGTTGGAAAGCCTGCAAATGCAGCAGCTGCTGTACCATCCTGTCCATCATTAACACTTTCCATACCTGCAACTATAGCATTCCATGTTGAGTCACTTAGCTTAGTTTCATCAAGTACTTCTGGTGAATATTCTTGTATTACCTCTCCATCTGGATTTGTTATTTTACTTACAAAGTGTAATTTATATCTTGTTCCTTTATTAGCTAATGTAGAAACATATTGCGCCATCTGCATTGGTGAAAAGTGATTTACACCTTGTCCAATTGCTCCATATACTTGTTCTCCTGGAGATGTTATCTGTATTGCCACATCTGATACTATCATCATTCCGATTACATTAGCTACAGTTTTAGCTTGTTTTTCAATAGTTGCTGATGATGAATACTTCGCTAAATTTTCTTTATATTTTTCAGAGTTATTCATAACATCTTCAACATAACTTATTAAATCTGATGAAAAATTATTTGCATTTATTTTTTCATTTCCTACTTTATCAAGTTCCGCTTTAATTCTATTTTTTAATGCCGTTTTAGCGTATTTTAACTGTTCACTGTCATCATCATTATCTGAATAGTCAAATGGACAGAATGTTATTGTTGAAGATTGTCCTTGATATAAACCTTGTTCTAAGATATCTCTCAAGTTAAATTTATATGTCTCCAAATGACTTTCTTTATTACTTGTAAAACTATATGTTTGTCCGAACTTTTCTTCAATCTCAATTCCTGTAGCTCTATTTGCATTCTTATTTTCCGGATCATATCCAAGCCCAAATTTCCAAGCATATTTAGCGACAGCATTTAATGCTTCAGTTTCAGATAAGCCATCTTCTATTCCTTTCATATATAACCTGTAAGCTACTTCATAAAAATAAAAGTTACAAGACTGCTCAATAGCACCTTTTACAGTTAATGATCCATGTCCCCCTGACTTCCAGCACTTAGGTGCAAATCCTTTACCATATAAATCTTGATGTATATTAAATACTCCTGAATCATAAATAGTTTCATCTGGGCTTATAACACCTTCTTCTAATCCTGCCACTGCTGTCATTGGCTTAAAAGTTGATCCTGGTGGTAATAGCCCTAATGTTGCATAATTATATAATGGCTTTGGATACAAATCATATGTATCCGATCTTGAACCATCTTCCTTTAGAGGAAATAAATCATTAACAGTCTTATTTAATCCAAACTTATTTATTATAAATTGAGCGTAGGCTTCATAATCAGGATTTAGATATTCATCCCTTTTTTCATCACTTAGTTTTCCTGAAGCAAAGTCTCCTGGATCAAAGTCCGGATATGAAACACTTGCTAAAATTTCTCCTGTTTTAACCTTAACAACTACCGCTACTCCTCTGTTTGCACCACTATAGTATTGTCCATTATCATTTGTAGTTGTTGTTGCATAATCTATACTATCTTTTAAAGATTGTTCAGCAACAGATTGTATATTTTTATCTATTGTAAGGTGTACATTATTCCCTGGGTAAGATTCTAATTTAAATAATGATTGAGTTGCTCTACCCTTTGAGTTTACTTTAACAGTTGTACCTCCTTTAACTCCCTTAAGCTGATCTTCAAAAGCTGATTCTATACCTGATACTCCAACTAAATCAGTTGATGTATCATATCCCTTTAATTCATATTCCTTTGCTCTTGAACCATTTATTGAAGATATATAACCTAAAACTGATGAAGCCAAGTTTTTATAAGGATACTTTCTTACTGGCTCAGTATCGACATCTACGCCTGGCAAATCATTAAGTCTTTGATAAATAATTGAAGCGACTTCTTTATCTATATTACTTGCTAGTGTTACATTATCTTTATTTTTTATACCTTGAATAAAAATCAAGTCTTTTACAACTAAATATTTTCTTATATCGCTTATAGAATATTCTTTTAAGATTAAGTTAGTTAATTCCTTACCGCTCATATTGTCATATTCTTTCTGCTTTTCCTCACTTGGATCAGAATCAATTAATTTTATTAAATTGTATCTTTTTACCAATCCATATAATATTTCTTCATCAGATATATCTAAAAGCTTAGAATTGATTTGTGTTAACTGGCTGTCCTTTAAATTATCACCTTCTACATCTGGAAATAAATCATTCTTTATATCATCATTAAATCCTCTATCTTTTAAGAATCTTAATCTTTCAGATTCCTTATCACTTTGTTCTGTTGATGAATATTTAAAATAAACATCGCCATCATCGTCAATTTTTATTTTTAAATCGTCTTCTAATTTATCTCCAATTATATTCATTAGTAAATCTACAGTATCAAAAAAGCTTTTCTCTGTTTCATCAGTTGATGTATATGTTACTATATATGTTTGTTCGTTTGTAGCTAAAATATTTCCCCTTGAATCATATATATTTCCTCTTGGTGCATTTGCCGATATAAATTTTGTGGATGTTGTATCTGCCTTTTCTTTATAGTCATCATGCTTATAAACCTGCAAATATAATAATTTTAATATAATAGCTGAAAATATTAATCCCATAATTATAAAATATACATTAAATCTTAATAACTTTTTTTTCTTTTTGGGTTTATTAACTATCATTTCAACCTCCAATAACCTTTGTATTTATTAATATGATTTTCCTCATTTCTCTATGTAATTATACCATTTATACACTTATATAGTAACTTTGTAACAAAAAAGTAATAAATAAAAAGGAACCTTATAACTAATTTATTATAAGATTCCTTTTACCTATTTTATTCACTAATTTTATTATCTTTTGGTGCTCCTACAACATACTTTTGATAAGAGCTTGATGAATCAGCATACCCTGGATATTGAGTTGCTAACTCATCTTTAAAATAAGCTTCATAAACTGCTTTTGCTACTGGTGCAACTGATGAACCATGTCCACCATCATATATTACACCAACGAAAGCTATTTCTGGATCATCTAAAGGTGCAAAACTTATGTAAGTTGCATAAGCTGCTCTTCCAACCTCAGATTGGTTTTCACCAAAATCGGCAGTACCTGTCTTTCCTCCAGTTCTTATTGGAAAACTTGCAAATACAGAAGCGGCTGTTCCACCTTCGTCATTATTTGCCTTATACATTCCTTCTCTTACAGCTAATATAGTAGATTGTGAAATATTAAGTTCATCTAAAACCTCTGGACTAAATTCTTCAATTATCTGTCCATCTGGATTAGTGATTTTATCCACAAAATGAAGTTTATATCTAGTTCCTCCATTAGCAAGTGTTGATACATACCCTGCAAGCTGCATAGGTGTAAAATTATTAATCCCTTGACCTATAGCAGAATACACTTCTTGAGCTGGAGATATTATTTCTGAACCTTTATCATTAATTACAAATCTTGCAATTATATCAGCAATAACCTGAGCTTGAGAATCAAGATTAAAACTTCTTTTACTTGCTTCAACATTTTCTTTATACTTTTCAGAATTATTCATTATAGTTTTTATATCGTCTATAAGTGTCTTAGCAAAATCATCAGCTCCTAATGCATCTTCACTAGTTCCAATTTGTGAAAATCTATAATTTATCTTTTCTTTTAATGCTAACTTAGCATCTTTAACCTTTTCATTATCATCCTCATTAGCAGAATAATCAAAAGGAATAAATGTTTGAATACCTCTATAATCTCCCGATTCTAAATAATCTCTTAATTCGAATTTAGCATAAAGAATTGATTGATTTTTAAAGGATTTAAAATTATATACCTGACCAAAGTTTTCTTCTATTTCAATACCTGTACTTGCTTTTTCTTTACTATCTGGATCAATTCCAAGTCCAAATTTCCAAGCATATTTAGCTAATGAATCTAAAGCTTCTATATTACTTCCTGCCTGTTTATATAATCTATATGCTACTTCATAAAAATAATAGTTGCATGAAACTTCTAATGCATGAGTTATATCGGTGGCTCCGTGACTACTATGGTAATTTGTATATATCAAACATTCTGGTCCAAAAGATTTTCCATAAGTTTCTGGATGTGTATTAAATACTCCATTATCATATATAGTTTCTCCAGCTGCAACCACTCCTGATTCTAAACCTGCCACTCCAGTTAACGGCTTAAATGTAGAACCTGGAGGAATAAGTCCTTGAGTAGCATAATTGTAAAATGCTCTTGGATATAAATCATAAGGATCTGTTCTAACTCCATTTTGAATTGGGAACAATTCATCTATCCCTTTCTTCATACCTCTTGAAGAAACAAAATTTTCTGCAAAGCTATTTAAATCAGGATTAAAGTAATTTGCTATAATATCTGCACTCTTTTCCTTATTAACAGTAAACATATTAGGATCATAGTTAGGGTACGAAACACTTGCAAGAATTCTTCCTGTTTTAACTTCTACAGCAACTACAGCTCCTCTATTAGCTCCTGGATAAGGACTATACGAGTTCCTTATACTTTCCATAGTATCAATTAATGACTGCTCTGCTGCATATTGAACATCCTTATCTATTGTAAGATGTACACTATTACCTGGATATGATTCAAGCTTAAACAACTGTTCTGTTTCTTTTCCTTTTGAATTAATCTTTACTGTTGTGCCACCTTTAACACCTTTTAACTGTTCTTCAAAAGCAGCTTCTATTCCTGAAATTCCAATTAAATCTGTTGAAACATTATATCCTCTAAGTTCATACTTTTCTTGATTAGAACTATCGATAGAAGATAAATATCCCAATACAGATGAACCTAAAGTATTATAAGGATAATATCTAGTTGGTTCTAATGTTATTTCAATACCTGGTAAATCATTTAACATTTGAAGTATTATTAAAGATGTATCCTTTTGAATATTACTTGCTAAAGTTGCCGATTTATATCCTTTAAATCCCTGCATCTTTAATGCATCTTTTACTAGAATATATAGCCTTATTTGATCATAGCTATAATCCTTTAATAATATTCTTGTAATTTCTTCTCCACTAATATCTTTATACTTCTTTATAAATGCTTCTTTTTCACTTTCATTCAAATCTTTTGCTTTTATATTTATAATATTATAATCTTTAACAAGTTTATAAAAAATATCATCAGCTGATATTTCTAAAAGTTTTTTATCAATTTCATCACTCTGATCATCATTTAAATCTTCAATCTTATCTCCAAACAATTTTAATTTAATTTCTTCATCAAATCCTCTATCCTTTAGAAATCTTAATTTCTGAGCCCTTTGAACACTTTCATCTGAACTACTATAATTTAAATAAAATTCATTATCTTCATTTATCTTTAATAAAAAATCATCAATAATACTCTCATTATTTTCATTCAAAATCTTATTAACTTTATCAATAGTCTCAAAAAATGACTCACTTGTTTCAGCTGTATTTGTATAAGTCATTGTATAAGTTTGGATATTTGTGGCTAATATATTTTCATTTGAATCATATATTATACCTCTTGGAGCTTTTTCAGACACAAACTTTGTTGAAGTCGTATCTGCTCTCTCTTTATAATCATCATGCTTCAAAACTTGAAGATAAATAAGTTTTGATACTATTACAATAAAAATTACAGACATTATCATAATAAGTATAGTATATCTTGATAATTCTTTTTTTTTCTTTGGTTTGTTAACTATCATTTAAAACCTCCAGGCTTTTCTCATATCCTCTCTTTCAAAGAATTTTAAAATCACACCATATGAAAAAAGCATTATTACAGAATTGTAAAGTGCTGTTTTTATCCCCCTTAACAAATCAACATTCTGATTTATAAAATATAGAATTATATAAATCCCTAATACTTTAAAAATTGTAGCTATAAATATAGTTATAATTGGTATTAATTTTTTTTCTCTCCAAATTCCATCTCCAATTATACCTGCTGTAAAGCAACACAACATATTAACTAAAGCATTCACTCCAAGGCCTTGAAAGAAGAATATATCTTGTAACACTCCACTAATAACCCCTATTATTATTCCTTCTTTCCTTCCATTTATAATAGAATATGCTATAGAAAATATGAAAAGAAAACTAGGCCATGCTCCTCTTATAGATATAAAGGGTGAAAATGTGTTATCTAATATTAATAATATAGTTAACATTAAAATCAATATTATTCTCTTCTTCATATTCCACCTCTTAGTTATATTTAATTTCTGTTGTATCTTTTGGCGCTATTATACATAATTCTTCAAGTTTATTAAAATCAACTGAAGGTTTAACTACTGCTGTTTTCATTACTTTTACCTTATCTTCTTCTACAGAAATAACTTCACCTACTCTTATTTCCTTAGGATAAAGCATACCAAGCCCAGATGTAATTATCTGATCCCCTTCTTGTACCTCTGAATCCATTGGTAAATTGGATACCTTTAATAAGTACTCATTTGCATTATTTTTATACCCTTGTAAAATTCCTGTATTTTCTCTTGTACTCTCTATCATTACACTTACGTTAATATTCTCATTTATTATCGTTTGTACTATTGACCAATTGTTTCCTACACTTGATACCTGGCCTACTAGTCCTACGCCTGATACTACAACCATATTCTTTTTTATTCCATCATTACTTCCTTTATCAATAACATATCCATCAATTACTCCATTTCCCGCATATGCTATAATATTAGTTGCAATATAATTATAGTTTTCATTTTGATTCTTTAAATCAAGTAAATCTTTTAGTCTTTGATTCTCTTCTTCTAAATCTGAATTTTCAGTAAGTTTATTCTTTAACTCCTCATTTTCTTTTGTCAATTCTTTATTTTCTGCCCTAACAGAAGAAAAATTAAGTATTATATCAACAAAATCCTTTAATCCCCTATTCATATTATAAGCAACTTTTTGTATTGGATTAAGAGTATCGCCTGCTATACTCTCAATTCCTTTATTACTTCTACTTGCTGTTGCTGTAATTAGCCCTAAAAAGGCAACTGACAGCACTATTACAGTAACTGTCAGTTTGTTTTTCAAAAGCTTCATCTATTTCTAAGCTCTTTCTTCCCTACTTATCTTGTCGAAGTCTTCTAAAGCCTTACCAGCTCCAAGTACTACACAATCAAGTGGTGATTCTGCAATATGTACAGGCATATTTGTTTCACGATTTATTAAAGTATCTAATCCTTTTAGAAGAGCTCCTCCACCAGCAAGCATTATACCTTTTTCCATAATGTCTGCTGATAATTCTGGTGGTGTCTTTTCTAATGTAGTTTTTATTGATTCTATTATTGCATATACTGGTTCTTTAATTGCTTCTCTTATTTGAACTTCTGATACCTCAACAACTTTTGGAAGACCTGTTATTAAGTCTCTTCCTTTTATTTCCATTGTTATTTCTTCATCATCTATCTTATAAGCTGAACCAATTTCCATCTTTATTTGTTCTGCTGTTCTTTCACCAATCATTAAATTATATTCTTTCTTAATATAAGCTATAATTGATTGATCTAATTCATCTCCTGCAACTCTTAAAGACTTACTTGTTACAATACCTCCAAGTGATATAATTGCTACTTCTGTAGTTCCTCCACCAATATCTACTATCATACTTCCTGTTGGTTCACTTACTGGAAGTCCTGCCCCAATTGCTGCTGCCATTGGTTCTTCCATTAATACAACATCTCTTGCTCCTGCAAGTTTAGTTGCTTCTTCTATCGCTCTTTTTTCAACTTCAGTTACACCTGATGGATAACATACTATTATTCTAGGACTTTTAAAAGAACTCTTACTTACAGCCTTTTCTATTAATGACTTAATCATTGTATGTGCAACATCAAAATCAGCTATAACACCATCTTTTAAAGGTCTTATTGCTACAATATTTCCTGGAGTTCTTCCAATCATTTGTTTGGCTTCTGACCCTACAGCTAATGATTTTTTTGTAACATTATTAATTGCTACAACTGAAGGTTCTCTTAAAACTACTCCCTTTCCCTTTACGAAAACAAGTGTATTTGCAGTTCCTAAATCTATTCCCATGTCTTTGCTACTTCCAAAAAAGCCCATTGTTCTTTCCCCTTTCAGCTTACAAAATTCCTTTTTCTTTTAAACTAATATATTTTTCATTACCTATAATAATATGGTCTAGTAAACTTATTCCTAAAATTTCACCACATTTTTTAATTCTTAAGGTAATATTTATATCTTCTTTACTTGGAGACGGATCTCCTGAAGGATGATTATGACATATTATTATAGATGCACCCCCTGACTTTATTGCTTCTGAATAAAGTTCTCTTGGATGAACTATTGAAGAATCTAGTGTTCCTTTAAATATATCTTTAATCTTAATTATCCTATTTTTTGTGTTTAAAACAATTAATCTTAAGATTTCTTGATTTAAACTACTCATTTCTATCATAAGCATATTTGCTATATCTCGTGAAGATGAAATATTAACATTGTTTATATTACTTTTAAGATTATTAAATCTTTTAAATAATTCTGATAAAGCAAGTATTTGAGCTCCCTTTACATCTTTCACGCCTTTAATTTTTATAACATCAGCATAAGATATATTTAATATACCATTTAAGCCATTAACCTCATTTAAAATACGCCTACTTAATTCCAATACATTTTCGCCCCTAGTTCCACATCTCAATATTACTGCTAGTAATTCTTGATTATCTAGAGTTTCTGCTCCAAAATTAATTAGTTTCTCTATAGGCCTCTCTTCTTTTGGAATATCTAAAATTCTCAGATTGTTGTCCATATTATTTACTCCTAGATAATATTTTCCTCAATCCCCATCTAATATACTTTTTTTATCATTTTATTTAATCTATTAAGCGGTAATCCTACGACATTATAATAACAGCCTTCTATTTTTTCAACAAAAACGCCTGCCATCCCTTGTATACCATAAGCACCAGCTTTATCAAAAGGGTCTCCTGTTTCAATATAAGAATTTATTTCATCACTACTTAGATTTGAAAAAAACACTTTCGTTTCTACAGCATCTTTTAATATTACTTTTGTTTTTGTATTAATTACAATAACTCCAGTATATACTTTATGTTCGTTATTACTTAAAGAATGTAACATATCATATGCTTCTTTATAATTTTTAGGTTTTCCTAATATTTTTTCATCAAGTGAAACCACAGTATCAGCAGCAATTATTATTGAATCTTCATTTACTTTATTCATAATATCTTTTGCTTTTCCTAATGCAATTTCTTGAACATATTCTGAAACACTACCTGTTTTTTTAACTATATCTTCATCAAATTCACTTACCATTACAGAAAAATCTTTCACTATTCTTTTAAGTAATTCTTGTCTTCTTTCAGATGCCGAAGCTAAAATAAAATTCATATTATCACACCTTAAAAAGTATACCTTTTTATATTATTCCTATTTTTTAAAATTTTAAACATTTATCTATAATTTATTTGTTTATTTAAAATTTTTTATACTCTTAATATACCTAATATAGTTTATCATTTAATATAATGTGAAACAAGTCCGTTTGGTAAATTAAACATTTTTTAATTTTTTTTTAATAATTCACTTTTGTTTATAGTTTTTTAATACAGTATATATTTGTATCAGAGACTCTTTTTGATTTTCTTTTTTATATTCATCCGGCAATTCATTAATATGCTTCACTAAGTTTAAAAATTCATCTGATTTATTTTTTACTTCTTGTGAAACATTATTCGTCCATGTTTTAAAATCATTTATATTCACACTTTTAACATCTTTTTCAGTCAATTTATTCGTCACCTTAATATATGCATCAATTATTTCAGCTTCAGCTTTTTTTTCATCCGTATCATCTCCTAATATACACTTAATTCTAAAATTACTAACAGATGAAGCTGTAAGATTATCACTCTTACTTCCTGCATCATCGAATCTATATATACCATATATCAACTTAAATCCACCATCTTCCTCTACTATAAATGCTGTAGATTCTGTATTTACTGAATTTAACGTTGATTCTGCATTAGCTCTATCCTTAAATACTCCACACTGGATAATTCCAAACTCTAAATTTATTCCTTCAGTACTTTCTTTATTATCCTTACTTTCAACTACAGTTTCAGTTTTCTGATTATTACTTATTTCCAGAATATCTGTCTTCTTCAAAAATATATTGTATAATAACATTCCAATACAAACTGAAACTACTATAATTCCAATTAACCATACTAAAAAGTTATCTCCTTTATTTTTTTTATAATCATATCTTGTGTATCTCATATTATCCCCCCCTTAATTTTCTTAGTCTACATAATATATATTAAATTAAATACTTTTTTATTCATCCTTTACCCAAAATAAGATGTGGATATATAAAACACTTAAAATTATCTTTTAAATATTTTATATATCCACACTCTAATTATGTTTATTCAAACCGAAATCTTATCCTTATTCAATAAAACTAAGTTTTCAAATATATCCTCTGATATTTCAAAAAAATTTTCTGTAACTCTATAAATTTCAAATCCAAGGCACCTCCAAAAATCTAATGCCTTTTTATTTTCAGAAGATACCCCTACTTTTATTTTTTCTAATGAATACTTTCTATTTATATATTCAAAAAACATTTTTATTATTTTTTTTCCTTCACCTTTATCTCTATTGTTTTTATCAACAATGAAAAACCATAAAAATAACTCACTTGTATTCTCTCTTTTAATATTTCCTTTTATAACTCCATCAATTTTTTTATCTTTTATTACTTTTATAAAAAATTCATCTTCAGTAATGTAATATTCTAAAAATCTTCTATATAATATTTGCTCATCAATTATACTTACATGATCTTCATTATTATTCTCTTTCATCCACTTAGATAATATATTTATGTCACATTCTTTTACACTTCTAAATTTATATTCATTATAATCAAATGTTACATCTAACACCCTACTCCCTCCTTATATAAATACTTTCTACATGTATACATATTTTCCCTCCACATATATACAAAAAGTTTTTAATTTCCTATACGTTAAAAAAATGCCTTTTTATCAGTTTTTCCACTAATAAAAAAGCATTCTTTATTTTTATAATTTTTAGTAGTTATTATCTATTCTCTTAAGAAGTTCAAGAAGATATTCCCATACTCTTTCAGTTGAACTAATTGACAGATGTTCATCAGGAGTATGCGCATCTCTAATATTAGGGCCAAAACTTATCATATCAAGTTCACCTAATTTTTCTTCAAATAATCCACATTCTACACCTGCATGAATTGCATATACTACTGGTTCTTCTTTATACATATCTTCATATGTCTTAACACATAAATCTCTTATCTTAGATTCTTTTCTATATTCCCAACCTGGATAAGCAGCGCTTGTTTCAAATTTTCCACCAACAAGATTAGTTAAAACATTCATTCTACTTACTATTTCCCATTTTAATGATTCGACTGAACTTCTAACTGCTGAATGTAATTCTACTTGTGTATCATTAGTAACAACTACTCCCAAGTTAGTTGAACTTTCTACTAAGTCCTTAATATCTCCACTCATTGTACTGATACCACTTGGATATACATGAATTAATTCAACTATTCTCTTTGTACAGCTGCTAGTTAATTTTTCTTTAACCTCTTCATAAACTTCCTCAGCTTTTATATTTACATCTCCATCTGTTGTTGATAATTCTTTTTTATAAACAGCATCTAACTCTTCTATAAATTTAATTACTATTTCTTTATCTGAACTATTTACTGCTATAAGTGCATCTGCTTCTCTTGGAATTGCATTATCCTTCGATCCACCTTCTATTGAAACAAGATTAAGGTTAACCTTATCCATAAGTTCTTTTAAGGCTCTACCCATAAGTTTATTAGAATTTCCTCTTCCTTTATCTATTTCAGATCCAGAGTGTCCTCCCTTTAATCCTTTTATGCTTATATTAATTAAAGTTTCTTCATTTAGTGCTTCTTTTTCTAACTTAATAGATGATTCAGCTCTGACTCCTCCTGCACAGCTTACAAGAAGATATCCTTCTTCTTCACTATCCATATTTAAAATTATCTTACCATTTACAGAATCTTTTGAAAGTGCTCTTGCACCTGTCATTCCTGTTTCTTCATCTGTAGTTAATAACACTTCAAGTGCTGGATGAGGAATAGAATCATCTGCTAGTATTGCCATCGCATATGCTACAGCTATACCATCATCTGCTCCAAGTGTTGTTCCATCAGCATATATTTCATCGCCTTTAACAACTAGTTTTATTGGATCTTTTTCAAAATCGTGTACTGTATCTTTATTCTTTTCACAAACCATGTCCATATGACCTTGTAAAATTACAGTTGGTGCACTTTCATATCCCTTTGACGCTGGTTTTTTAATAATTATATTTAATCCCTCATCTTGGATTACATCAAGTCCTAAATCTTTGGCAAAATTGTATAAATAATCACTTATTTTTCTTTCGTTCTTCGAACCTCTTGGAATATTAGATATGTCTTCAAAGTATTTAAAAACCAAAGAAGCTTTAGAATTTTGTAAATTTTTCATGTTTTTTCTACTCCCTTTCTTTGAATAATATGTTAATATTATAACTAAGATTAGTCTTAGTATATCATAAGAAAAAATTTTATTAAATCATTTTACTTTTAGATGGAATTTTAAGTATTAATTACATATAGAAGTCAATCTAAGGCTAGTAAATTATTTTTTAGGAGGATATTTATATATGCAGAAAACTAAAATGATTTTCACAATAGGTCCAGCAAGTGACAACGAAGACATGATAAGAAAATTTATTGAAATCGGAATGAGTGCAGCAAGACTTAACTTTTCTCATGGAACTCATGAAACTCACAAGGAAAAAATAGATCTTATCAAAAAAGTTAGAGAAGAAATGGGAGCATCTACTGCCATAGTTCTTGACATTAAGGGTCCAAAAATAAGAACACATAATTTCGTAAATGGCGGTGTTCAACTAATTGCAGGTCAAGATTTTTCTTTTATATGTGGTGAAGAAATCTTAGGAGACAACACAAAATGTTCAATATCTTACGATGTACTATATAAAGATGTTAAACCTGGTGGACGTATACTAGTAGATGATGGCTTATTAAAATTTGAAGTAGTACAAGTTGTAGATAAAGAAATAAAATGTAAAGTTATAGTTGGAGGAATGATTAAAAACCATAAGGGAGTAAATGTTCCAAATGTAGTTATCAAACTTCCTTCAATCACAGAAAAAGATATCGATGATATTAAATTCGGATGTGAAATGGGTGTAGACTTTATAGCTGCATCATTTATAAGAAAAGCAAGCGATATATTAGAAGTTAAAAAAGTTCTTAGAAAATATGGTAGAGAAAACATTCAAGTAATTGCTAAAATAGAAAATCAAGAAGGTGTAGATAATATTGATTCCATCATTGATGTTACTGACTGCGTAATGGTCGCAAGAGGAGATATGGGAGTTGAAATTCCTATTGAAAAAGTTCCTATAATTCAAAAAATGATTATTAAGAAGTGTAACAAAGCAGGTAAGCCTGTTATAACTGCAACTCAAATGCTTGACTCTATGATTAGAAATTCACTTCCTACAAGAGCAGAAGCTTCTGATATTTGCAATGCTATTTTTGATGGTACTGATGCAATAATGCTTTCTGGTGAAAGTGCTTCTGGTAGTTTTCCTAAAGAAGCTGCTGAAACAATGGCTAGAATAGCTCAAGAAGCTGAAGCAAACTTAGAATATGAACATTTAAAAACAATAAGTAATGAAATTCTTTCTGACTATGCAGATGCCATAAGTTTCTCAACCTGTAGAACTTCTATAGCATTAAATGCTAAAGCTATAGTTGCTGCTACAAAGAGCGGTGCAACTGCAAGCCTAATTTCTAAATACAGACCTAAATGTCCAATTATAGCTATAACCCCTTTTGATTCTGTTAGAAGACAATTATCATTAACTTTTGGTGTACAACCAAAAACTTGTGAGATGTTTAATAATACTGATGACATATTAATAGAAGCTAAAAAAACAGTTTATGATTTAGGTATAGCCAAACGTGGTGATGACATAATAGTAGCTGCTGGAATGCCAACAACTCAAGATGGTGGAACAAATATGATGAAAATAGAAAAACTTTAAAACTAGAACAACTTGGATAATATCCTATTTTTCTGTACTTTAAGTTTCTTTATCAAAACCTGTAAAAAGCAAAATCACCTTCTTACATACTAAAGGTAATTTTGCTTTTTTAATTATTTTTCTATAAAATCTCACTTTAATATTCTATAATTATTAAATGCTTTTTCTGATTCTATATTAAATTTCTTTATAATTATAAAACCTACACTTATTAATAATAATATCATTGAAATTTTTTCACTAATAAAATGTCCTAAAATTATCCCTATTATTATAATAACGCTGGCAATAAAAAATATATTACTTAAGTCTCTGCTTAACCGTTGAATATCATATTCTTTTCTTTCTTCTATCGATAATGAACTGAATCTTCTTATAAAAAGTATAAATTTATTTTTAAAAATAATAGCCGCCACAGAAATAAGCTGCATAATTATTGCGCATAAAAAAATTATCTTCATAGTATGCTTCCCCTCTTACCATTTAAAAGAGACAGCTTCAATATTAAAACCGCCTCCATTAATTTATAACTATTATTCAAATTTAAAATCTTTAAATAAATCTGCTAATGTTTCGCCTTCTTCATCATCATTATATTTCATATATTCTTTTGATTTTTCTTCTGCATCTTTAATACTTAAAGATAACTTTTTAGCTTCAGAATCTACATTCATAACTTTAACTTTAACCTTTTGCCCACTTGTTAAAACGTCACTAGCCTTTACTATGTTATCATCAGTTATTTCAGTTATATGTACTAAACCTTCAACTCCAGGCTTAACTTCAACGAAAGCTCCAAAGTTAGCAAGTTTTGTAACAGTTCCCTCAATAATATCTCCTTCTTTTAATGTATCTCCATACACATTCCATGGTTCTTTATCTACATCTTTTAATACTAAAGATAATCTTTCATTTTCTCTATCTACATTTCCTATAAATACTTCTACTTTATCTCCGACATTAACTACATCTTCAACACGTTTTACTCTTTCCCATGCTAAATCATTTATATGAATAAGTCCTTGAACTCCACCAAGATCAACAAATGCACCAAACTTAGCAAGTTTAACTACAACTCCAGTTCTTTTTTCTCCTGATTTTAATGCAGCCCATACAGCTTTCTTATTCTTTTCATATTCTGCTTCTTCAATAACTCTTCTTGAAGCTACTACTTTTCTATTTTTGAAATCTAATTCAATAAGCTTAACTTCTAAAGTTTTTCCTACCATATCAGATAATTCTACTCTTTCTCTGCTAATTTGTGATCCTGGAATAAATATTCTAATATTACCATAGTAAGCTACTACTCCACCCTTAACAGCTTCTTTAACTTTAACTGTTATACTTTCTCCATTTTCAAAAGCACTTTCTATATCTTCTCTTTCTGTTACTGCTAAAGCTCTAATTCTAGATAATAATACATATCCTTCACCATCATTAGGTGAAATTACATATACATCTATTTCATCCCCAGGCTTCACAACTTCCATTGGATTAGTATCATCATTAGTTAGCTCTTCTCTAGTTATTAAACCATCAAAAGCATAATTTATATTAACACTTACTTCTTTGTCACTTACTTCTATTACTGTTCCTTTTAAAATATCACCTGTCTTAATTCTTTTAACATCATAGTTATCTAAGAAACTTTCCATGCTGTTCATTGTTTCATTTTCCAAAGTTATTCACTCCTCAAGCTTTATTTTATACTTTAATTTTAAACTATGTATTTAGTTAATACAAGTATTGTCATAGGTCGTTTTATGTTTACATATTTTATTTTCACTTTATTTTTTTTCCTTTTTTGTGCTTTTATTTTATTTTTGTTGTATAATAATATAAACGAAAATTTAGGAGGATACGTTAATGGGAATTTTTTCTAGAATGTCAAATATGGTAAAAGCAAAAGTAAATACTACTTTAGATAATATGGAGAATCCAATTGAATTATTGGATCAAAAAATAAGAGATATGGAAGAACAACTTAATAATGCAAAAATAAACTCAGCTAAAGTTTTAGGTAATGTTCATGAAATAGAAAGAAAATTAAAGACAGCTCAAGCTGAGTCAGAAGATTATGATGCAAAAGTAAAATTAGCATTATCTAAAGGAAATGAAGAGCTAGCTAAAAGAGCTTTAAGTAAAAAACTTGATAGTGATAAGAAATGTGATTCTTTACAAACATCTTATAATGCGGCAAAAATCCAAGCTGAAACTATTAAGAAAAACTTACAGGCACTTCAAGATGAAATTGAGAAGACAAGAAGCTACAGAGATGAAGCTGCTGCAAGATATTCCAATGCTGAAGCAAGCAAACAAGTAAATGAAGTGTTAGCTAATGTTCAAAGTAAAACTAACTCTATAAAGTTAGATGATATTGAAAGAAAAATATCTCAAAAAGAAGCTCTAGCAAACGGTCTTGCAGATTTAAATCAAACTGATAACTTTGATAGTGAGTTTGAAAAATTACAAGACACTACAGATTTAGATGCTGAATTAGAAAAATACAAAAACAATAACAATAATTAGACTTATATAAAAAGAGAGAATTCAAATAATGAACTCCCTCTTTCTTCTCTTATATGAAATATTTAATTATTCAAGCCCTTAAGATTTCTTTTTAAGTTTATTTATTTCATTAAAGCAATAATTAATAATATCACTTCTCTTTATTATTCCTATAAATATTCCATTATCATCTGTTACCGGAACAAAATTCTGGTTTATTGCTAGATTTATAAGACTCTCTATATCTGAATTTATTGAAACACTTTTATGGATAATTCTTCTATGTATATCTGCTACTTTAACTGTTTCTGTATTTTTAAAATTTAAATTTTCAGTATTTTTTAATTTCCATAACAAATCGCCTTCTGTTAGAGTACCTACATATTTCCCGTTCTTATCTATTAGTGGAATAGCAGTATATCCATGTTGCTCCATTCTCTCCATAACCTGTCTCATACTGGCATCTACATTTTCAAATACTACTTCATTCTTTGGTGTAAGAAAAAATGCTATATTCATAATTCTTCTTTCCTTTACTTATATAAATTTCAACTACATCTTATGATATAAAAACTAATTTTTAGTCTTAATATCATATATCATCTTAGATATTTGAGCTATATTTTCTCTTCCTTTTTCCATAACATCTTCTGTATATATGGTTAATATATATGGTTCTTGTGTATATATAATCCCTACATCATTCACATAGTTCTCATAGTCCCCAATCTTATGTGCAACTATATTATGATTTATGTATTTATCAAGTCTATCATGTGTTATAGTTGCTTTCATAAACTCAATAATCTTTTTATAATATATATTTTCATCAGATTTATTATATAAAATTTTTAGAACCATATAACTTTGCTTTGGTGTAATAAAATTTTTTTCATTATCTACTTTTATTGATGTTAAATCAGTTATATAATCGCATATATTACCTACATTTCTCTTTAACATCGAAGTCGCTACATTATCTGATTCCTCTATCATATACTTCATTAAATCAATCACTTCTAACTTATCGCCTTCTGATATATTTCCCTGCAAAACTCCTGCCCCATCAGAATCATCAGTTAAAGTATACTCTATTAATGTATCTTCTTTTAATTCTTTTTTCTCAAGCTTGTCCGCAATCATCATAGCTATAGGTACCTTCATAGTACTTGCTGCTTGAAATTCTTTATCTTCATTAAGAAAATACTCACATCCTGTATTTAAATCATAATAGTATATACCATAATGCTTCTCTTCATCGCCTAAAATTTCATGAATTTTTTCATCAATTCTTTTTATCTCATCATTTGCTTTATCTAAAGATGCTTTTTTATTTTCTAATTCCTTTTCATTTATATCTTGCATATCAACTTCATTATGATTGATTTTATCAAATAATATTTCACCTTTTATATTATACTTAATATTAACAAACAGCAAAAGTACAAAGATTGTAATTAAAAATATTAGAATTGTAAGATATATTTTTTTATTCTTTATACCTTTACTATTCCTTGTAGAAATATTCTCCTTATCAACTTTCCTCTTTTGTTTCATATGCCCCTCCTATAATCAGCTATTTACTAATTTCAATTCCAGCTAACTTCATTAAATAAACAGCATTTTGAGTAACACTCTTTCCTTGTCTTATCTTATAATCAAAATGAATCTTATTATCTTTATAGTATTCCCTAAAGTTATAATTTTCCACTTCTTTCATTTCCTCTTCTAAATCACATAACTCTAAATCGTGAGTTGATAAAAGCCCCATAGCTCCATTATCAGCTAGTTGCTTAACTAACACTGTTGCACCTGTATGTCTATCTTTAGAATTTGTTCCTTTAAAAATTTCATCTAATAAGAAAAATACTTTTTCTCCTCTTTTACATGCCTCAATCAAAAGCTTGATTCTTAAAATTTCAGCATAGAATGATGATATGCTTTCTTCTAAATTATCTTTAGTTCTCATACATGTATAGATGTTCATTATACTTGTTCTAAATCTTTCTGCAGCACATGGAGCTCCCACATAACTTAGAACCAAGTTAATTCCTATAGTTCTTAAGAAAGTACTCTTACCTGACATATTTGATCCAGTAATAAGTGTAATTTGTTTTGGATTTCTTAAACTATAACTATTTGCTACTGCTCTTTCTCCTATTAACGGATGTCTTATATTCACACCATCTACTTCAGCTTCTTCTGATATAACTGGATAGCACCAATCTTCATGATCAAAAGATAAATTTGCTATACTTGCCAACGCATCAAATTCACCCATTACTTCAAGCCATGTTTCAACCTTCCATCCATTTACTTTCTTCCACTTATTTAAATTATAAAGTATAAATACGTCAGCAAAAAATAATATATCTAAAATAAAGAAATAAGCATTTCCTGTTGAATCTCCTACCCAATCTAAAAGACTTGATAGTTTTTGCATTTCAGCTTTACATGATCTACTTGAATCTTCATTCAACTTTTTCTTTAAAGAATTTAAATATTCTGATTCAAAACTTTCTTCTTCTATTAATGCTAATATATTAGAATATGCTTTTACACTATTCTTTATCTTATTAAACAATGTAATGACTTCAGTAATATCTTTTGTTAATACCTTTATAACTGCATAATTAACCATAAAATCAAGAATTAAAAACGAAACTGGAATAACTTTTATTATAGATAAAAATATACATACAAAAGTAATTAATATAAATAATGATGCTATAGCAATTCTACCTGCATCTCCCTTTGATTCACTCTTTCCCCATTTTATTAATTCATCAAGTTCTTCACCTTTTTTCTTCTTAAAAGTTGATCTTACATATAAGTTTTTTCTCCATTCAACTTTCTTTCCAAGTTCTTTTATCGCTTTTTGTTTTTCTTCAACTTCAAGCTTAGATGGAAGACTTTTCAATGATAAAATTTCACCTAATCTCTTCCTACCGCTTAAAGTTCTTGTAGTATTAATCATCTGAAATAATGAATTATCTCCAAATATATCTAAATCGTTTGCAAATGCATGATCACTTTCTACTAAATCACTACCTTTATCACTAAATTCTTTATACTCCCCATTTAGACGTTTAATACCTTTCTCATTAAATTCAAGTTCTATTTCAAGCTCATCATGACTTTTCATTATCTTTCCATGAAATATTGCAACAACTGAAAATATAAGAAAAGTAATAGCAATATATACAAGTGAATTCACTAATCCAATAGATTTATAATTTTTATATGATATAAATAATCCTGCTAATAATATAACAAGCCTACTCCATCCTATAATCTCAATCTTTTTATCTAAAACTGTTATTTTTTCTTTTACTAATTTAATGTTCTTCTCATAAAAAACTTTTGCATTCTCCATTTAGTATACCTCCCTCTTCTTTTTATACTACTATTACAATATCATAAATTTTATTAAAATTCCAATTTATCCAAGAATGTTTCTTATTCTAATAATATAAGTGTATTTTTTCATATTATAGAGAAAATTATAAGTTGAGTATAAAAGTAAAAACCTAAAAACACACTATTAACAATTATAAATCTTATGTCCCAACATAATTTCCTATATGCCAAAAAGCAGCTTCCATCATTAATATTAGAAACTGCTTTTCTATACAAAAACCTTTAAATTATAAATATATTTATTTAGAAATATTTTTTAATCCATCATATACTTTATCATAATCTTCTTGTATAGCATCTAAGTATGTCTTTCCTTCTACCTTTGTTTCTAAAGTATATATAGGCACAACCTTACCATCTATCTCTTTAGCAAGAGTTTTTGCATCCTTTTGTGAATCACTTTCTTCTGAAAATACAATATTTATTCCTCTCTCTTTGCAGAAATCAACTAAAGCCTGCATATCTTTAATAGTTACTTCTATATCTTCATTACCTACACCTTTTATTGCTTTTTGTTCTAATCCCATATCTCTACATAAGTAAGCAAAAGCTTCATGACTAGTTACAAAGCTCTTTTCTTTTACATCCTTGAATCTATCAACATTTCTATTATATAAATCCTCTAACTTTTCTTTGTAAGTATTAAAATTCTCTTCATAGAAATCCTTATTTTTAGGATCTATTTCTATAAGCGTATCCTTTATTATTTCACATTGTTTTATTGCTTCTTTTGTACTTAACCATACATGTGGATCTTCTTGATTATCAGTTATTATTATATCTGAATTTTTACTTGTATCAACCTTTTCTATATCTCCACTTATTTGTTCTGACCATTCATCCAATCCTAATCCATTACAAAAAAGAACTTTTCTATTACTTAATTCCTTTTGATCTGAAGGAGTAAAATCAAAATCATGAGGTTCCGTATTTCCCTTAACTACAGTATAAACATCTACTTTATCTCCACCAATAACTTCTGTAAATTCTCCCAAAGTATTTATAGTTGCAGCGACCTTAAGTTTTCCATTATCTTCAGTTTTTTCACCACACCCCATAAATATAAACGGGATAGACATAACCAACAACATCTTACATATTCTTTTTTTCATATAACTCTCCTACTTGCATTTGATTTGCATTATTATTTATAAGTATAATATTCTTTCAAATTCCTGTCAACATATTCTTAAATTCTGATATAATTCATATTAACATTATTTTTTAACATAATACTTTCTTCAGTAGTATGACACGTAAAAATAAGTATCTGTCCATTTATCTTTTCATTAATCAACATTAATGCTTCTTCTCTTCTTTTATCATCATATTGAACAAAAGCATCATCCAATATTAAAGAACATTTTTCTTCTTTAAATAATAATTCTATTAATGCAATTCTTAAAGATAAATATAATTGATCATATGTTCCATTACTTAAGTAATTTCCTTTAAATATGCTATTTTTACTTCTTACAAGCATTTCATAATTGTTATCTACTTTAATTTCTTCATACTTATTCTTTGTCAAACATGCAAACATCTCTGATACGCTTTTGTTTAGTTTTGGTCCAACTGTTCTTCTTACTTCATTCATTGATTCCTTTAAAGTTTCAATTGCTAAATCTACTGAAGATAACTCTTTTTTACACTTATTAATTTGATCTAACACATTCTTGATTTCTTCCTCTATTTGTACTAAACTTCTTTTTCCTATTAACCTTGAATTAATTTTATTTTCAATATCTTTAATATCTTTTTCACATTGAATTAACTCTTTAGACTTCAATTTTTCTTCTTTATCTATTTCTTCTTCTGTTTCATAAGAGCAATAATCCGAATTATTTATTATGTCCTTTAGTTCTTCTCTTATTTCATTAATATCTCTATCTTTTATTAAAGCACTATATGTTTTTTCAATAGCTTTCAAATTACTATCCAGCTCTTTTAATTTTCTAACTTTAATTCTATATTCATTAATAACTACATCTAAATCTAGAAGTTCTACCCCACATATACCCATATCCTTAACCTTATTTTTCAATAAATATTCTTTCTTTTGAATATTTATATTTAAAGATTGAAGTGACTTTTCTATATATAATATTTTTTCATTAATAACATCAATTTCCGATTTTATCTTAGAATAATTATCTATACATTCTATAGCTTCACTAATGTTTTTACATCCTGACACCCTAATTAAATGCTTAATCATTTCATTATTTTTATTAAATTTATTAAAAATCTCTTCATAATTATTGCTGTTTAAGATTCTTTTCTTCTCCTCTATTCTAATAAGTGTTTTTTCTCTATACTTTTTAAACATTCTATACTTATTTATATATTTTATTAATGATTCATTATTTTCTAACTTAAGTTCATTTCTTGAAAAGCTTAGAAACTCCTCAATATTTTTAATATCATTTGTAAGCCTTTCAATATTTCTTTTTGAGGTTTTCTCACTTTTATCAAAACTGACTATTCCTAAATAAATAGAACTTACACCAACTATAATAAATATTAATGATATCAATAAACCTATGCCTTTTATAAAAAATATAATAGTTCCTAAAACTATAAATAAGCTGCCTAATATAATTTTAAACCTTTTATTATTCCTTTCCTTTTCTGCTCTTAAATATACCTCTTCTGAGTATGCTGTTTTCTTCAATTCCTTAAGTTTTGATTCATAAGAAGTTAAATTATCTATTATTTTTTCTACTAATTCTTCTTTTCCAATCAAATTTAAAAAATAATTTTCTTTCCTTTTAATATCATTTTCTTCAACTTCAATCGACCTTTTTATTTCTTTGGAAATATTTATTTTTTCCTCAAGCCCTTGCTGCTCATACTTTATTTCTAAAAGTTTCTCTTTTAAATTATCTCCAAAAAGTTCTATAAATTTATATCTTTCCAATTCAATTTCTTTATGTTTTAATGTTCTATATAAATCATCTAAACCTTGTTTCTTCTCATTTCTATCATCAACCTCTCTCAAATACTCACTATTATCTCTCAATATATCGTCCAAAAGTTCTTCATCTATTATCTTTCCATCTTTAGATATATTTTTTATTATTTCCTTTTCTTCCTTCTTTAAACCTTCAGACTCTTTGAAATATTTAATAATCTCTTTATATTCTTTTTGAAGTTCTATCTTCTTTAAATATTTCTTATATACCTCTAGATCCTCAATTTCTTTATAAATTCTATCTTTATCATTTTTCCTATCTATAAGTTCCTTTTCCCACTCCAAGTTATTTTCAGCTGATATTTTACCCTCGTAACGTTCTTCTTGAAGTTCATTATATTTTTTATTCAATACTCCTAAAAGTCCCATTCCTCTAGATGTAACATAAGTCTTTCTTAAAGATTCTAACTTTAAAATAGCTTTTTCAGCTGAAACCTCATGCTCTCCACAACCAAATACAGCTGTAACCTTGTCCATTATTTCTTCTTCTTTGTCTTTTGAAAAAGCAACTGCCAGCTGACTTATATATAAAGTTTTTTCAAAAGTTGATCTATTTATCTGTAAAAAATATTTACCTGGTTCATTACTGTTAACATATTGTACCTTTTCACCAGTTAAATAATCAAAAATCTCTGATGAATCATACTTTTTACTACTCCCAAATTTTCTTTTTATTAAATAATCTTTGTCTTTATGAGATATAATCATTTCCCCATAAGCAGTATCTTTATTAAATGAAATATATTTCTTTCTTTCACTCTCACCTTTAACTCTTTTGTTCGAAAAACCGTACAACATTACTTTAATAAAAGTTTCTATTCTACTTTTCCCTGCTTCATTAGTTCCATATATTATATTCATCCCTTCTTGAAATTTAATAGTTCTATCTTCTATACCTGCAAAACTTCCTATTCTTAATTCTTTAATAATCATCAAGTTTCACCTCTCCTTCAGCTAGTGCATTTAATCCCAGCTTAAGAGCCTTTTCAATCATTTCTTTTTCTTCATCACTAGTACTTTCCTCTAACTTTAATAGAAGCTTCTTAACAAATATACTTCTAACTGAATAACCTTTTACTATCTCTTCAATATCTACCTTTGCCCTAGTCTTATCTACTACTTTTATAGAATAGAAATCCTTTTCCAAATAATTAATTATAAGTTTTTCATCTATACAAAACTCATTGCTCACTTCACCAATTAATATAACTTTATAAAAATTTTTCTCTCTATCTTCCTTTTCTATTTTATCCTTTATAAGATTAGTTAAATCTTGATATGTTTCCACATCACTTATATCTATTCTCATTTCTTTATATTGTCTTTTACACATTTTTATAAAATCAAATTTAGAAAACTCATTACCTATCTCTCCATATATAATTCCTTTTTCTCCCACTTCATCAAATCCTCTACCTTGAGGGCAGCCACAATATGCATAATAAGTTTTATCTTCACGATTTATTCCGCTATAGTTATGTCTATGGCCTAGTGCAATATAATTCATCCCACTATTTCTTATTTCTTCTATTGTTATTGGATTATATTCATTACTCACTCCACTATTTAATTCTCCATGGATAACCATTATATTAATTTCTCCAAAAGATTCATGCACAAATCCTTTAAGCATAGACTCTTTTACATATCTCTCTGTAAAAGCTGCTCCCCATACATTTAAATTTAATTCTTCTATAAAAACACACTCTAAACCTTTTGAAAAAACATAAACATTCTCTGGCCACTTTATTAATTTGTAAAAAGAATTAACCATATAAGGATCATGATTTCCTGGACTTATAAAAACCCTTGTATCTTCTATATCCCTAAAACTTTTCTCTAAAAAGTATAATGTTTCTTTTTCTAATGTTAAATTATCGAATATATCTCCAGCTAAAAGCAAAATATCAACACGATTACTTTTACATAAATTAATTATGTTGCAAAACACTTCTTTTAATTCTTCTTTATTTATCTTGCTTTGTCTCTCATCAACATCCTTAAAAGGTGTATCAAAGTGAATGTCAGCACAGTGTACTATTTTAATATTTTTCATATAATCACCTTACAAAACGAACTTTTGTTCCCATTTTATCACAACAATTCCCAAAATTAAATAGAATAATAGAATAGTTATTATATACTTACACATAAAAAATCAGTAATAATCAGCATTTCATTTCAAAAAAGTTTTAATTTTCTACACGTTAAAAAGGACAACCTTACGGTCATCCTTTCCTTTTGGTAGTTGAATACTATTAAGTTAAATTTCTGGTGGTGTAATATCCATAATAATCTACTTTTAATAAGTAAGTTTAGTAGGTGTTTTTTTTACTTTATCTTACTTTCGTATTCTTCTACCATTCTTTTTACCATTTCGCCACCTACGGAACCACATTGTCTTGAGCTTAAATCTCCGTTATAATCTGAAAACGGAACTCCTAATTCTTGAGCTACTTCATTCTTAAATCTCGCTAGACCATTTTTTGCTTCTGGAACTAATGCTTTATTTGACATTGATAATCCCTCCTTAGGCTTACGGTTTATAAGTTATTTAATTTCTTTACATTAACTAACTTACACTATTATATTGTGCTTTTTTAAAATTTATATTCATGGTATTTTTTGTCTTTTAATTATTTTTAATCACTACATTTATTTTTTAACGTATTTACCAACTTACATATTGGGAAGCCAGTTATAATCAGTGCTCGCTCTCAAAAAAAGTTTTGAATTTCCTATACGTTAAAAAAAAGTATCTAGAAAATCTAGATACTTTATGGCAGGGGCACTAGGACTTGAACCCAGAACCAATGGTTTTGGAGACCACTACTCTACCAATTGAGCCATACCCCTAAGACTTTTTTAGTCTAACATAGAAGTATACGTATGTCAACAAATTTTATAAATATAATATCTTTTATTTATTACAAAATAAATATTTCTCTTATTTTAATATTTTTCAACACCAAAGTCACTTTTTAATTGTTTATTCTCAAATCTTTAAAAATAATTATATCTTTAGTTTTTACTATTTGTTATATATACCCGAATAAATTTTATTGCACCGGCACCTCTTTTGGAATATAATGTAATAAAGTACTTTGATTATCAAAATATTTTTATTTCAAAATATATGAGGTGATTATACATGAATATAAACCCATTAAACATAGGAAATATCTCATTAAAGCTACCTATTATTCAAGGTGGTATGGGTGTTGGTGTTTCATTATCTAATCTTGCATCTGCTGTTACAAACGCTGGTGGCTTAGGCGTTATATCTGCAGCTCAAATTGGCTTTAGAGAAAATACATTCTTTAATGATCCAATAATGACAAATCTAGAAGCTTTAAAAAATGAAATTAAACTTGCAAAAAGTAAATGTAATAATGGACCTATTGGTGTCAATATAATGGTAGCCACCAAAGAGTATGCCAAATATGTTAAAAGTGCTATTAAAGCTGGTGCTGATATTATAATTTCAGGAGCTGGTCTTCCAACAACATTACCTGAACTCACAAAAAATACATCTGTTAAAATTGCTCCTATTGTTTCATCTCTAAAAGCTACAAAAGTCATTTTAAAATTATGGGATAAACACTATAAAACTACAGCTGATATGGTTGTTATTGAAGGTCCAAAAGCTGGTGGTCACTTAGGATTCAATAAAGAAGATTTAAAAATGACTTCTGACGAATTTGATGAATCTATATTAAATATTATTGATGAAGTAAAAAACTATTCAAAAAAATATTCTAAAGAAATACCTGTTATAGTTGCTGGCGGAGTTTTTGATGGAAAAGATATTTGTAAATATCTTAACCTTGGTGCCTCAGGTGTTCAAATGGCAACACGTTTTGTAACAACTAACGAATGTGATGCTTCTGATGAATTTAAAAATGCATATATAAATGCGAAAAAAGAAGATATAGTTATTGTAAAAAGTCCTGTTGGAATGCCTGGAAGAGCTATTCTTAACCCCTTTATTAAAAAAACTCAAGAAGGTAGATTAAAAGTTGATAAGTGCTTTAATTGTTTATCGGTATGTAATCCAAAAGAAACTCCATACTGTATTAC
>CAKVFO010000017.1 GCA_934746785.1 uncultured Clostridium sp.
CTAAGAATGCGAAACATTTAGTTTCTTCTCTTAAAAGCATAGCTCCAAGATTTCCGTGTCCTAAACCAACTTTTCTGTCATCAGCAACAGAACCTGGAATACAGAATGCTTGTAATCCTTCTCCGATTGCTTCAGCAGCTTCAGCAGCCTTTGTGCAACCTTTCTTTATTGCTATAGCAGCACCTAAAGTGTAAGCCCATCCAGCGTTTTCGAATGCTATTGGTTGAGTTTCCTTAGCTATTGTGTATGGATCTACTCCTTTTTCAGCACATACTGCCTTTGCATCTTCTAAAGTCTTCATTCCGTATTTTTCTAATACAGGAGTGATTTGACCAATTCTTCTTTCATAACTTTCAAATAATGCCATTATTATGTTTCCTCCTTTACCTATAATTACTTATGTCTTGGATTAATTAATTCAGCAGCGTCATTAACTCTACCGTATTGACCCTTAGCAGCTTCTAAAGCTTCGTTAGCGTCCATTCCCTTAGCGATGTTTTCCATCATCTTTCCTAAGTTAACGAATTTGTATCCAATGATTTCTTTGTCTGAGTCTAAAGCTACATCTGTAACATATCCTTCAGCCATTTCTAGGTATCTAGGACCCTTAGCAAGTGTTCCGTACATAGTACCAACTTGAGATCTTAATCCCTTACCTAAGTCTTCAAGACCAGCTCCGATAGGTAGTCCACCTTCTGAGAACGCAGTTTGAGTTCTTCCGTAAACGATTTGTAAGAATAATTCTCTCATAGCTGTATTTATAGCATCACAAACTAAGTCTGTGTTTAATGCTTCTAATATAGTCTTTCCTGGTAATATTTCTGAAGCCATAGCAGCTGAATGAGTCATACCTGAACATCCAATTGTTTCAACTAATGCTTCTTGAATTATACCTTCCTTAACGTTTAATGTTAATTTACAAGCTCCTTGTTGTGGTGCACACCAACCAATACCATGTGTTAAGCCTGATACATCTTTAATTTCTCTTGATTGTACCCATTTTCCTTCTTCAGGAATTGGTGCTGGACCGTGGTTAGCACCTTTAGCAACTACACACATTTCTTCAACTTCTTTTGAATACATCATATATTTCTTGCTCCTCCCTAATTATTACAGCTTGTCTTATCGCTGTACTATAGACTAGGTCAAAAATCGTCCCACTATGGGATGATTTTATCCTATACCTATTCTAACAAATGAAATCCTTTATAACAACCTCTAAATTTAAAAAAAATTTTTTTTCTTGCAACAATTTACTATATATGTTACTATAAATGTGTTGGTTCCATGCCGGTATGATGGAATTGGCAGACGTAGCGGACTCAAAATCCGCCGGTAGTGATACCGTACCGGTTCGACTCCGGTTACCGGCACCATAAAAAACTGATGTGATTTCACATCAGTTTTTTGTTTTATATTCTATTTATCATTATTACATAAAATTTTCTTCATATTATATACAACATTATTAATGTTTGTTTTATCATGAGTCAAATTATCACTTATAAGCTTACTAGCCCCTTTCATAAGGGCTTTTACTTGATCTAAGGTATATCCCTTATCTAATAAATATACTATCCCTTGAAATCCAAAACTTTCGTTAGGAACCCAAATAGAATTTTTAATATTTATAAGCATATAATCAGCAAAATCAGAAGCTGTTGCACTATCCATGGTATTATGTTTCCAATTAAAGTCCTTTCCTTCTATTCCAAACTCATACTTTTTGTTATAAATTGGAGTACTTATATCGGCATACCATAAGTTAGCTGTATAAAAATCTATTGGCATACTATTTATAAATCTTACTGTTTGATTTATAGTTTCTTCTGTCTCTCCAGGAAAACCCACTAATACAAAAGCACATATTAAAATATTGTATTTAGCTAAAAGTTCAATTCCTCTTCTTATATCACCTATATCTTCATTCTTATCCATGTTCTTAAGAATTTGATTATTTGATGATTCTATTCCAACAAACACTCCCTTACATCCACTTAGCTTCATAAGCTCAACTATTTCTTCATCACATTCCTTTAGTCTAAAATAAGCATACCAATTAAAATTGAACTTGTTTTTTATCATAAGTTTGCAAATTTTCTTGAACCTCTCTTCCGGTATGTTTATTGTATCATCATGGAAAAGTATTGTTTTTACCCCCATTTTCTTTAACTGTTTAAATTCTTCTTCAATATCCCTTAAATCTAATAAGGACAATATTTTATCTTTAACCGGATAATTACAGAAACTGCAATTTGCTGGACACCCACTGCTTATTTGAATATCCACCAAACTTCTTCTATTAAGCTCCTCTACTCTAGTAAAATCTAAAGGAACTTCTTTTCTCTTAATATTTATATCTTCATTAACTTTAAATGTTAGTTCATCTTTGTTTAGGCAAAAAATATTATTCACTTCCTTAGGAATCTTATTTTCTTTAATAGCATAAATAAGATTATAAATATCCTTTTCTGCTGGCATATTAATAGAATAATAATCAGCATTAATTGTTTTTAAAATTGTTTCAAATTCACTTATTGGTGCTGTAACATACTTATTGTAAATATATCTACAGCTTACACATATTTTCACCTCCGAATTTGTTCTTCTTATTAAATTAATAACTCTAATAATAGGTATGAAGTTAAATAATATAGGCGTTTGAATTACTACAAGCTTCGGATTAGATTCCTTCAGCATATTAATAAGACTAGTTTTTTCTCCATCAAAATAATTAATTCTAGCTACGTCTATATCCCTATCTACAAGGTACTTCTCTAAATACAAAGGTGGTATATAAGGTATTTCGTTAAGAGTAAAATATTTCTTTTCATATTCCTCTTCTATACTATACTTACTTTCATTCATCCTTAGATAAGAAAAGAAATCAGTATAATAATAAAGTTTATTCTTATACTTAACGCATTGTCTTCTTATATAATTTCTAGATACTTTATCACTTCCTGCACCAATCATACGCTCTGAAGCATTATATTCTATGTTTCCTATAAGAATACAATCTAAATTATCTTTAGGCATATAATTCATTCCTTCCTTGTTAACCACCTATTTTATTAATATAGTCAGCAGCTTCCTTGGGCCACTTTTCTACATCTATTCCATGCTGACATAAGAATGCATAAGCAAATCTCTCTAACCCAAATCCTGTACATCCAGTTTTTATATTGTTGCCACTTTCAAATTTCAGGTTAAAGCTTTCTGAAAAATGATTATCATGAAAGTTAAAAGAGCCAACAGAAATTGTTTTATCATTAGATACATTTAATCGAAGTTCATATTTAGCTTGAAGCAGTTTCTGGAATATAACCTTACTATGTACCTGCTCATCAATAAAGAAAGGATCACTTGCAGTAATACAGCAGCCTGTAAGCTGTAACTCATCAATAACTTTGTACATTGCTTCCATAAAAATCTGTCTGCTCTGTTTAACAAATTCAATACTTCCAAATAAGGCTGTCTCTCTTATAGTGAAATCCCATAAACGTTCTATTGTATTTTCATACTTTGATTCATATCTAAAGGATTTTCCCTTAGCTGTAATAACCATTGTTTCATTTTCCTTAAAGACTTTATTTTCAAATTGATTATACATGTGATAACACATAGTTGGAGGAAGACAGTAATCAGTATTTGAACATACTTCACTTAATATTTCATGTGTAATCTTACCTTCAGTATTGTATAATTCTTTAAACTTCACATACTTCTGCATATCATTATCAATATGAGTTGTAAACATCATAAAATGAGGAAAAGAATTAAAATATCCACACTTTTGTACAACTCTTGTAGGTATAATTGTAGGATATTTATATTGTTTTCCTTTTAAGATTCCAATAGATATTTCTGTTATCTTTTTATCTATAAAATCCATTAAATTAAGATATAAATTTCCAAAGGCAACTTGTCCCTCTCCTGCTTTAAATACCATACCTTTTGAAAGCATTTCTTCATAGATATCTTCTTTATATTCAGGATGAAAATCTCTTTCGAAAACTTTTCTTTCTTTAACAACATTTCTTAGTTTAATATCTTTATCTATTAATATATTAACCTTCTCTTTTACATCATTTATATCACAGTTATCTTCAACGTTTAAGTTTATCTCCTTTACCCTAGATTCATCATTAATAACTTCAAAAGATACTATATTTTTTGAAACAAAATATATTCTCTTCTCTATCTCCTCAGCTAATCTTGAATCTATTTCATCATCTAAACCTATCTTTATAGTTTTCATTTCCTTTCATCTCCCAACTTATTCTAATATTAAGGAGCTGTCTTTTATAAGTTGAATTCATCTATGTGACAGCTCCTTTTTATTTGTACTTAATTAAATTATTTCATTGACTTAGCAGATATCCCCATACTATCTTGATTATAAGGATTTTGTTTATTTAAAATTGCCTTTAGAAAAGCTGAATTATCTCTTGATTTTTCCTTTGGATTTGATAAATAGTTTTGTATATTACCAGCCCACATAATTCCTTTACGTGTTAAAATCAAGTCATCTCCATGCCATTTCATATAATCTAAATCAATTAAATTCTTGATTTGATCTTCAAATGGAGTTATATCACATAATTCATTTTTATTAATCTTCATTAATATTGGGAAAAATACCATCTTTCTCTCGTCTTCTTCCTTCTTACTTACAACGTTGTAGGCTTCTACAGAGTAGTTTCCACTTTCTATAGCCTTTACATAATCTTTTATATTACATACATTTCTATAGTTGTATCTATTAATATATCCTCTAGCAGATGGCCCTACTCCTAACATTGGATAGCTCTTTAAGAAGTGCTTTAATCCATCATGAGGTTCATCGTGTTCAGGTGAAAAAATCATGCTAGCTGATTTATGATACCCATGTCCTTCAAAGACTTCCATAACCTTATAGAACATATCTATCATATTTTGATTTGAAGGCTTTCCATTAAAATATTTTCCGCCTTCTATCACCTTTGCAAATTGTGTATTAGGGAAAAGATTCATTGCATAATCATCTACATACATAGGATTTAATTTTATTGCTTCTTCTATATCTTTTACTACATCATCCATTGTTTGGTCTGGAATGTTATACATTAAATCTATACTGTGATCTTTAAATCCATATTTGTTTATTAAATCAACTAGGTTATCTATATCCTTTAATGTAGGTTTTATTAATAATTTCTTTCTTAACCTCTCATTAAAAGTCTGAACTCCATAGCTGATTCTATTAACATTGTATTGCTTGTACAACTTCAATTTTTCTTCGTCAAGCAATGATAAAACATTTCCCTCCATTGTCACCTGAGTGAGGTTATTAACATTAAAGTTTTTATAAATAGTACTTAATATTAAATCCATAAACTCAGATTCTACTAATGCTGGATCTCCCCCGCCAAAATAAATCGTTCCAATAAAGTGCTTTTGAAAATATGGCTCCTTAGCATACATCTCTAACTCTTTTACTAAAGCTCCATAAAATGCTTTTTTATCATCATAAGTCAACTTACCAAAGCTCTCCTTATAGTATGGGCAGAAGTAACAAAACGACTTACAAATAGGAATATGAATATATAATCTTACTGGTTTAGATATATCATCCTCAATACTTTTTAACATTTGATTATAACTTTCTATGTCTACCATCTTGTTGTCATATATCCATATCTTTGGATATATCCAATTTTCACTTAGCCTTGTCTTAAAATTCAAAGAATTATTATCCATATCAGCACCTTCTTAACCAAGCCTATTTTCAATTAAAGTACAAATTGAATTTATTGTGCTGAAATCTTCTAACTCTATTGATGCATCTATTACATCTACATTGAATGTTTCTTCTATGAAGGATATAAACTTAACTATTCCTAATGAATTTAATATATCTCCATTTAGTAAGTTATCTTCGTCTTCTATTTTTATATCTACACTTTCATCACTTACTTCCTTTAATTCATTAATTAAATATTCTCTTATCTTTTCTTTTATTTCATCACACTTAACCATTTTAAAACCCTCCAAAAAATCTTTTTATTAATTTCCTATACTGTCATATCTTTTTAAACCTTTATTCCAAACTTTCCATGCTAAAATTGCCATTAACACTGCTACTATTGGCGCTATATATTGAAATACTGGCTGAAATATCCCTTCTCCTGTCTTGTTTAACACATAGGTTGCAGGATAAAAATTTACAAAAGCATATGGAAATATAAATGTTAAAACAAATTGAATTCCCTTTTTATAAATTGATATTGGAAACTCAATAAAAGTTCTTATTCCATTATTATTGTCAGATAGCAGCCTTCCAAATTCTCTATTTTGAATTATCCAAAAACTTATAGCTCCTATAAGAACTAAAATTGCACTATGAATAACAAATCCAGAAAAAATTGCTGCTATTAGAAATATAACTTTTGATATACTCCAAACTACGCTTAAATGCGTAATACTATCTGCAAAGAATATTAAAGCTAAAATTAATCTTGCAATAAATGTATATTGAAATTGTTTAAGGACTATATGAGCTAATGGATCAATAGGCCTTATTAAGTAAGCATCAAATTCCCCACTTCTTATGGTGTCTCCTAAATTCAGCATTGGAGCCCAGAAAAATAGTCCACTAAATGAATAACTAATCCAATTTATATTGAATAAAAATAGCACTTCATAGTAATCCCAACCATTAATATTTTTAAATTTTGAAAAAATAACCCATATACCTACATAATAAATACCAACTAAAACTATATTCGCAAATATCTCCATAAAAAATCCAAATCGATATTCTAGTTTACTTTTAAGAAAAATAGATATAAATTTAAAATACAGCTTTAAATAACTCAATTTAAACTAATTACCCTCCTTGAACTACTAATTTTTTAATACCAATCTTCCACATAATACTTATCAATACAAATAAGCCTATTATCCAATAAATCTGATACAGTATTAACTGACTTCCATCTGTAAATCCTAAATTCTGAGTATATAAAGAAATTGGTGTAAAATAAATATATTGAAATGGCAGCACTTCACTTATATTTTTTATACTATCTTGAAAAAACCACACAGGTATCCATACACCTGAAAATATCTTACTAATTCCCTGAACTAACATATTTAATGGCCATGTTACTAAGAACCAAAAGGCTAATATCCCCATAAAGAAAGCAAGTTCAAAGTTAATTAACATACTGCATATAACTGAGAAAACAAATAAAATAGATGTAACTGAGAGACTGAAATCTAAATTCATAAATAAGGCGACCACTACTATAATAGGTACAGATTCAAACAAGAAATTTACAATATTCTGTCCCACACCATCACATAATGCATATAGCATAAAGTTAAATGGCCTCATAATATCTATAGCAATTTCTCCGCTGCGTATTTTATCATTTATCATCTGAACAGTATCAAATTCAATTAGTGAATATAGAACACTACTTAAAACCAAATAGCTTACCATTTGTCCTATTGATACATCTCCTGATGATGTTTCCACACTTGAAGTACTACCATATATAGCTTTCCAGGTAACTATTTGAACATATAAATATATAAGTCTTCCAATAAATTTAAACCATATATCTGCTCTATATATTAATAATTTCTGCATAGAATTTTTTATAAAATGTATATAAACTTTCATATTAATCCTTCCTACTTTATAGCTAAGAACCCTTCAAAGCATACATATTTCATAACTGAAATTACATTCTTAAAACCCACTTCTTTTAGCATATTTATGTTCTTCTCTGAAGAAAATGGATTTAAAACACTTTTAATGGATCTTGACTTAGATATTATTTCTTCTGAGTTAAATCCATTTTTTAATTTATATTCAATATATAAAGATGACATTATGTCTTGTAAACTTCCTTCACTAGCCTGTACCTTTTCAAACATTAAAAAAGCACTACCTATATTTAAAGAATCATATATCTTTTTTAACACCTTTTCTCTATCACGTGGTTTTATAAACTGCATTGTATAATAAGAAACTATAAAATCACTTTTTTCTAAGCTACAGTCAACTATATCTTCTGTTTCAAAATAAATATTATTAATATATTTAGTTGTGCATCTTGCCTTATCTATCATGTCTTTTTCATTATCTATCCCAATCCACTTGATATCTGATTTCTGCTTATTATACTCAGCTAGTTTTTTTAGCAAAGTACCTGTAGAACAGCCCAAATCATAACACACACTATCTTTATTACAGAAGTAATCACTTAAGTAGCATATTAGTTCATGCCCTTGCTCATACAACATAATTGATTTTGAGATATGATCATTAAAATGCTCCGCTGTATTTTTTCCACTAAAGTCCCAATTAGCCCTTTCCTTTTTTATTTCATTTCCTAATTCTAGTTCCATAAGACTGCCCCCCTTCTATTTAACTCCCATATTATCCTGATTATATGGATTCTTTCTTTCTTTATAAGATAACAATAGACTACGCAACTCTAATTTTTTTTCTTCATTACTTAATAGGTAACGAGATATATTCCCTGAATATACCTTTCCCTTATCTGTAAGCCTTAAAATATCTCCTGACCATTCTGCATATTTAGAATTGACAAGTACCTGAAGCTTTTTATTCAATTCAACATCATCAGGTATATCTTTTTTCTCTATCCAGGTCATTTCTGGGAAGAAAATTATTGGTCTACTTTTATCTACTTTTTCTGATGATACATTTCCTATTTCAGCTGGATATAAATTCTTAGTTATTAAGTCCACATATTCTTTTACAGAACATACATTTTTAAAACTTCTTCTATTTATATATCCTCTTGCAGAAGGACCTATAGGCATCATTTCATATCCCCTTAAATATCTTTCAAAACCTATAAAAGGCCTGTTCTTCTTTGCTGAATATAGAATTGATGATACCTGTTTATAACCCTTTTTAGGTAGATAATCCATAATGAATTTATACATTTCTACTTCTTTCTTTTGAGATGGTATAGAAACAAATTCTAATTTATCATTTATTCTCTTCTCAAATTCTGTATTTGGATATATATCCAATCCATGAATATCCATATATACTGGTCCATATTCACAAGCTTCATTTAAATCTTCCTCTAAATCTTTAATGGATTGATCTGGCAAATTATATATCAAATCAATAGAGTAATCTTCTATCTTTGTCTTATTAATAAGATCTGCAAGTTTATAAAAATCCTTTTTATCACACCTCAAACCTAATTTCTTTCTTAATTCTGGCTTAAATGTCTGAACTCCATAGCTTAAACGAGTAACACCTACTCTGCTAAGTTCACTGACTTTATTACCTTCTAAAAGATTTTCAACAGTCCCCTCCATAGATATTCCTTTACATTCAGACATATTGAAGTTCTTATATATACACTTTATAATCTTTTCTAAAAACTCAATCTCTACACAAGATGGATCTCCACCACCTATACATACAGTGCTTATAGGACGTCCCTTCATATATTCTTCCTTAGAATACATTTCAAGTTCTTTAATTAATGAATTATAAAAAACCTTTTTTTCCTCATAACTAAAGCTGCTATACTCTTCTTTATAATAAGCACAGAAAGAACAAAGCTTGTTACAAAAAGGTATATGAATGTAAATTCTAATTGGTTTCTTATTCTGATTCTCATCAGCATAAGATAAGAATTGAAAAAACTCTTTCCTATCTTTAATCTTATCGAAATAAGAACTTATTGAAGGATATACCCATAGTTCTGTTGACCTTTCTCTAAAACTCAACTTTTCCATAACTATACTCCCATTAAATCTTGATTATATGGATTAGTACCACTTGTCATAGATTTCAAGAATGTCTTAAGGTTATTCTTTCTTTGATTATCACTAAAGAATAATGAAGCAACATTACCACAATAAATACGACCTTTATAAGTTAGATATAAAGTATCACCTTTCCATTCCACATAACCTGATCTTTCTAATAATGCTATCTTTTCATACACTTCTTTATCATCAGGTATATATTTCTTTTCTATCCACCCTAATTGAGGGAAGAATACCATCATTCTATCTTGATCTTCTTGGTCTGTTGCAATATTACCAGCTTCTATTGGATATCCTTTTTTATTTAGTTCTTCACAATATTTGTCTACTGAACATACATCCCTATAACTTCTCTTTTCTAGGTATGTTCTTGCTGATGGTCCTACGCCTAAAACTGGATAATTTCTTGATTGTCTTATAAATGTTCTAAAAGGTTTGCTCTTTACTTTAGAGAAGAATATTGAACCAACTTGTTTATATCCATACTTAGGAAGTTCATTCATTATAAATTCATACATTTGAACTTCTTTTTCACTAGTTGGTTTATCATCAAAATACTTTCCTTCATTAATGTATTTTTCAAACTTAGTATTAGGATATACATTTAAGTTGTGTACATCTATATACTCTGGATCTAACTCAACGGCCTTTCTTAAATCCTCAGCTACATCTTCAAGTGTTTGTTCTGGGAAGTTATATATTAAATCTATAGCAAAATCATTTATCTCAAACTCTTTTAGTAGAGCTGCTAACTTTTTAATTTCTTCATGTGTTGGCTTTAAAAATACTTTTTTCCTTATTGATTCCTTAAATGTTTGAACTCCAAAACTAATATGTTGACCGCCAACGCTCTTAAACCATGCAAGTTTTTCTCTATCAGTTAAACTCCATACATGTCCTTCTAATGAAACAGCCACTTCATCTACTACATTAAAATTACTCTTAACAAATTTTAAAATTTTGTCTAGATATTTTAACTCAAGTAATGCTCCATCCCCTCCACCAAAGTAGATTGAACCTATTTGTGCGTTCTTAAAGTATTCAGTTTTGGAATACATCTCTAATTCTGCTAATAATGAATTCATAAAAAGTTCTTTATTTTCTTCTTTATATCCGTTATATCTAACTTTGTAGTACGGACAGAAAAAGCAGAATGAATTACAGAAAGGTATATGAATATATAAATTGATAGGTAAATTTTTTGTTGGCTTTTCATTTAAAAATGATAAAAATTCACTATTATCTATTTCATTTGAATACACACTTATCCTTGGATATACCCATACCTCAGTTTGCCTATCTTTAAATTTTATTGTTTGGTTTTCCACACTTAAACAACTCCTTTTTCAATCTCATTATATCCGTATATTTTTTTTACGACCTCTTCCATGTCAGTTTCTTTAATAGAAAAATCCTTTATATCTGTAGAAGAAATTATCTTGCTTAATATATCCAAGCTTGTATAATTCTTTTTATTAAATCTAACTATTAACTTATCTTCTGAATTTAAGATTACATCTTCATTTTTAAGCCTTTTAATAATAGCTTCTCTTTCTTTGTACTCTGCTGATATAGCTATACTAACTTCTCCTCCATATTTATCTTTTAAATCTTCTAAATTTCCGTTATATATCTTCTTTCCTTTATCAATTACAATTATCTTATTACTTAACTTTTCAATATCACTAATATCATGAGTAGTTAAAATAACTGTTGTTTTATTAGTCTTATTTATTTCTCTAATAAACTCTCTAATTTTACCTTTAACTACCACATCTAAACCAATTGTTGGTTCATCAAGGAAAAGAATTTTAGGATTGTGAATTAATGCCGCACAAATATCTGCTCTCATCCTTTGTCCTAAACTCAATTGTCTTGTTGGTTTATTAATAAATTCATTTATCTGCAATATATCATCAAATAGTAATAAGTTTTCCTTATACTTTCTATCTGGAATCTTGTACATGTCTTTTAGTAAAGAGAAAGTTTCTACTACAGGTATATCCCACCACAGCTGCGTTCTTTGACCAAAAACAATTCCCATAGTTTGTGCATTTTCTTTTCTATTTTTATAAGGTTCTAATCCATTAACCATTACACTTCCTGATGAGGGATTTAATATTCCTACCATCATCTTTATTGTTGTCGATTTTCCTGCTCCATTAGGACCTATAAACCCTAGAATATCACCTTCATCTACGTCAAAAGATATATCCTCTACAGCTGTAACAGTCTTGTATCTAGGTGCAAATAAAGATTTAAATGTTCCTAAAACTCCTGCCTCTTTATCTACCATCTTATATTCCTTAGATAAATTTTTTATTTCTATTACTTTCATACTACTCTCCATCAAAAATCAAACTAAGATACAAAAACATCTTTAATATTTTCATTGTATAACTCAGTATTAAGATATCTTTCTCCAGTATCAGGAAGCAGTGCAACTATCAACTTTCCTTCGTTTTCTTCACGCTGAGCAACCTTCATAGCTGCATAAGCAGCTGCACCTGATGATATTCCAACAAAAATACCCTCTGTTCTTGCTAAATTTCTAGCTGTATTTAAAGCATCATCATCATTTATTGTTATAACTTCATCCAATATGTCTCTATTTAATATGTCAGGTACAAATCCAGCTCCTATCCCCTGTAATTTATGAGGACCGCTTTTTCCTCCTGAAAGTACTGGAGATCCGCTGGGCTCTAATCCTATAATTTTAATATCTTTATTTTTTGATTTTAAATACTCACCAACACCTGTAATAGTTCCTCCTGTTCCTATTCCAGCTATAAAAATATCTACCCTTCCGTCAGTATCTTCCCAAATTTCTTTTCCTGTAGTTAATCTGTGACTTTCAGGGTTATCTGGATTAGTAATTTGACTTGGTATAAAACTATTTTCTATTTCTACTCCCATCTTGTCCGCTACTGCAAATGCTTTCTTCATACCAAAAACTCCTGGAGTCAATTTAACTGTTGCTCCCATTGCCTTAATATGATTAATCTTATCTATACTCATGGTATCTGGTATTATAAGCGTCAAATCAAGGCCTAAAGCTGATGCTGCATGAGCTAATCCAATGCCTGTATTTCCGCTTGTTGCTTCAATTATTTTTGTGTCTTTATTTATAATATTTTTATCAAGTGCCTTTTTAAGCATATTGTAAGCAGGTCTGTCTTTTGCACTGCCTCCCGGATTAAAATATTCAAGTTTAACTACTATATCAGCCTTAACATCTTTTGAAATATTATTAAGCTTAACTAAAGGTGTCTTACCAATTAACTCTGTGATATTATTGTAAATATTCATTTTTACCTCCAAAATGTAACTAAATATTTATCTTACTTCATTATCAACAATGAGCACTTCATATAATTCAGATACCCCTTCGATACATTCTAAAATCTTTGCATCTCTAAAATATCTCTCAACATTATATTCAGGAAGTACTCCATTAGCACCGTGTAATTGCAAAGCCCTATAGGCACAGTCATTAGCTATCTTACTTGAAAAATATTTTGCCACTAAGACTTCATTTAAAAACTCTTTCTTTTTATGATTGTCATATAAAATTCCTGAGTTATAGCACAATAGCCTTGCTGCATGTAATTCACTAATCATAATACTTAAGGATCTTTTATTTATTTGAAAATCTCCAATTTTTCTATCAAACTGCATTCTATTCTTAGAATAAACCACTGCATCGTCTAAAGCTGCCTGTGCTAATCCTATTCCTCCCCATGCAGTAGTATATCTTCCTCTTGTTAATCCTAATGATGCAACTAAATTCAATCCAAATCCTACACTTCCCAACAAGTCTTCTTCACTAATCTTACAATTATTAAACTCTACTTCTGCAAGCATATTACATCTAAAACCCAATATATTACTTATGGGATTAATTTTTATTCCAGCAGTATTTGAATCTACCAAGAATGCACAAGGCTTTTCATTATATTTAGCAAAAACAATAAAAAAATCAGCTATTTGAGCAAGTGTTATCCACTTTTTCTTTCCATTTATAATAAAGCTGCCTTCTGAATAAGATGCTTCTGTTTTTATTTCTTTTATAGAACTCCCTACTAAAGGCTCTGTTAAAGCAAATGCTCCTATAAGCTCTCCACTAGTCATTCCAGGAAGATACCTCCTTTTCTGTTCCTCAGTACCGAACTTATAAATAACGCTGCTTACCATTTCACTAACTGTTGATATATTTTGTACTGACATGTATCCCATTCCCAGTTCTTCTTGAATTATTCCTAATTCAATCATATTAAAAGCTTGTCCACCGTACTCTTGATTAACAGAACCTGCTAAATATCCGTAATCACCCATTATCTTAAAAAAATCTTTATTAATAAAATTATTCTTTTCGAATTCTTTTATTCTTGGTTTAACTTCTTTATCTACAAATTCACTACATTTCTTTTTTAAATCTTCCTGCTTTTCAGATAATAAAATATTCACCTTTATCTCAACTCCTTATAAAACACATTAGTAAATCCTGCTGAATGCTTTATCTTTACCCACGTCTTAGCAAATAGCCCCACGTTTTGGACCTTACAGCTAATATCTTGTGAATATACATTTTCATACCTATTGTCTTCAGTATTTAAAACATAAAACAATATCTTTTTATCATTTATCTCTACCTTTATATTGCACTCACTTAAAGCAAATTTACTCATTTTATATACTTCGTTATTCTTCTCTAGATTAGGGCAAAAAATTGATATACCTTCATTTCTGTAAACACCAAATAAGTATTTAATACCATCTTCCATCTTTATAATTATTCCTGTGTGATGATCTTCACCAACCTTACTATTAGTCTTTACTGTAACACCAAATTCACAATTATCTTTTACATCTTCTAAAAGCAGCTGCGCTGCATTATCTTCTGCAAGCCAAGTATCATAAGTTTTAGAATCATCTAACCTCATTAGATATCCATCTTCTTCTAAAATATCAGCTTTATTTTTATTCAACACTTTAAAAAAACCACATGTCTCTACGTTGTTTTTAGCCTCAGTTTCCTTTATGTTTTCTAAAATAGTTTTTATATTAAGCATCAATTCTTCTTCTTCTTCTACATAGCTTTCTACAAGTTTATCAAAACTCTCATTAATATCTTTATTTTTTGATTTAATATATTGAACCTTTATAAAGAAGCTACCCCATCTATTCTTAATAGAACTGTACTTCTTATTTACTTTATCAATTTCACTTTTATCTACTTCTGCTTCAATAAAATAATCTTTTAAAGTCTCAAAGAAAACATCTTTAAAATTCATATTGGCATAAACTTTTCTTATATTGAAATCACTTTTGTCATTCTTAATTGATTCATAGGCTTCTTTTTCCCAATGTATTCTATCTACCTTTTCAATAAATCCCTTCAATACGCTCAAAGGATTCCCTTGAAATTTTGCACCTTTCTTAATGCTATAAAAATAAGGAATACTATCTTTTTCATATTCATCATAATAACATCTTCCAACATTAAACAATTCGTCGACCTTAATCATAAAATCAGTTAAGCTGGTACTTGCTCCACAATCAATATGAATATTATCTAAAATATATAGTAAATCTTTATTTGTATCATATCCTTTTACAATAAAAAGATGATGATAATGCTCAACTTTATACATAGGGTTATAAAACAATTCATATATATCTCCTGGAAAAACAATAAGCTTATTGCTATCAATATTTTTCTTAATACTATTTAGCATTTCATACTTATTTGTATAATGATTTTTTTCAATCTCTACCTTAAAATAATCTTTTAAATAATCATCATATAGAGTAAGAAATTCATACATCTTTCCTCTACTATTCACGCCTATATAGGATTCAATGTAACTAACTAAAAGTAAAAATGTTTGATAATTCTCTTCATCAATTCCCTTAAAAGCAACTCCCCATGGTCTATAATTACAATTAAACTGCTTCCATGTAAAAGTGTCTTTATTATTGGTAACATTCTCTAGAACTTTTCTAGTTATTCCTTCAAGATTATCTCTCATTTTCAACACCCACTAGAATACTCTTTAATAAAGTCATTAACATTTCTGTCTTTAAACATAACAAACCACTTAGCAGATTCTTTATATGAAACATAACCATTTACTATATAATCTATAATTGTCCAATCTACAAAACATTTACTTTGACAGTCTAAATCTAATAAATTGTATTCTGAATACTTGTTATCATGTTTTGGGAACTTGATATTTTCATCAAAATCCTTTAGAAAATTATCATCCTTTACTATATCAACATATTTCTTTACAGAATTATCGTCATTAATATTAAATAAACCTAATTCCCCTACACCTCTCATTCCACATCTAAAACTTAAGAACTTACCATCAGAAACAATCTCATTTTCTCTAAAATGCATGCATATATTCCATTCATTTATCTTGCAATGATGAATTTTTTTATTAGCTTCCATATATTTAGCTAATGATTGATAATGACTCTTTATAGATGAGACAAGTGTATATTTATCTATATCATTCTTTATCCAGTTAATAAGATTATTTTTTTGCTCTAAACTTGGCATTCCATTTTCTTTACTATAATTTGTAACAAAATGGGCTGGCATAACTATCATCCCATTTTCTATTTCTTCTTTATAGTTCTTCTCTAAATACTCTACATAGTTAGTAAACTGGTCTATATTATGTTTATTGATTGTGCATAAAATCATTAAAGGTATTTTTTTTTCAATAACCTTTTTCATATTCTCAATGACTTGATTAAATATCTTTTCATTATCTTGAAATCTAGAATAATTCGCATCTAAAGTATTACCATCTAAACTTATAGCAATAAACGCCTTCCCATGATTTTTAATCTTTTCTAAATGTTCATCCTTCATTAATAAACCATTAGTAATTATTCTAATCCACTTTTGAGGAAACGTTTCTAAAATTTCTTCTACTATTTCCGGATACATAAATGGTTCACCACCTGAATATTCCACCATTCTAATTTCAGGAAATTCCCTATCAACTACCTTTTTAATGTTTGAAATATTTCTTTTCATATTCCTCTTTTGTTCTTCGGATAATTCAAAATACTTGTCCTTTTTCCAATCACAGTAATTACATCTTAAATTACACTGGCTTGTCATGCCTAGTATTTCTAGTAAAAATTTCAAGTTCCATCATCTCCTCCTACTATCCTTTAAAATCAATTTTCTTTTTTTGATATTTTACCTCCATATCCTTTAAATGTCAATTTTTTATATTTTTTTAGAGGTTGAAAAACATTCAACCTCTAAAACAATTCAAATATTCACCATTCTAATAATATACAATATGAAGAAAGCAGAAATGAAACTAAGCCTTCCTCTCATAACCCACTTATTATCTATAAACTTATTATAGGTTTTTTCTTCCTCCATAAGATTATTAACCTTTATTATTTTCTTATAAATCCTGTCATACAAACTTTCCTTGTCCCATTGAATTTCCCCTTCATAATTTAATATGAAGTTACTCAAATCACTATATCTCATAACAGGTACATCTGAGCTTTCTTCACCTTTAACAAAAACTCTATCCCTAACCATTACAATAACATCAATAATCTGATCTTCATCAAAAATTTTAGAAAGATATATTCTATTTTTTCTAAGTTCTGTTATAGGTGATGGTATTTCACTTAACTCCTTTGAATACTTTCTATACCATCTATTATCTTTGATAAGTATTCTTCCTGTATAATTGCACTTAACAATATTAAATACACCATTCTTTGTTATTATAAGGTTATCTATTTTCAATTCTTCCTCTTCATCTTTTAAAATTATTCCCTCAAGAATATCTGCTTCTTCACAAAAATCCCTAAGTTCATAAATAACTCTTTCATTTTCTTCTATATTGCTGTCTAGTACTTCTTTTTTTATTTTAAGATATCTTAATAAAGGAAGACATAAATACACTGATAGAATTATAAAGAAAAAATCTCTTGAAGCTCCATCAAGTCCTACTTTAAAGAGAAATATTGATATTACATATATAAGGTATACAAATATAAATGTTGTAATAACTGAGCATAGTCTTTTAATAGCACCTTTCATTCCATCACCTCTTTTTAAGTTTATAAATATAATTTTATCCACTATAAAACTTTTTAAACCTCTTTACCAATATTGTTCTAAAATTTCCATAAACAAAATAAGTTATATGGTAACCTATTTGAATTGGAGGTTCATTATGAAAAAATTGAAAATATTATTTACTCTTCTTATTATCTTTATGTTACAAGGATGCGGTTTAACAGCACCAAAATATCCTCACCTTGGCAGCAAAAAAGATCCTGCTTATTATTCAAAGGAAGTATATTCAAAAATATTAGATAATGAAGAATTCACAATGGTATTGTTCAATAATAATCTGTACAAAGATATTTCTATAGATAGCTCAGAGAACGATATTGTAAAAGAGTTTTTTAGCTCTATATCAGAAGCAAACTATGAAAACCAAGAGACTCCTAAAGAGACTGAACCATATGAAATAAGAATAGAGTTTTCAGATGGAGAAAAATATGTAATCAATGTATATAATAATAATCTAGTAACATTATATCCTTGGGATGGAAACTATCCTGAAGATGTAATATCTATGGAAGGCGTACCTGTTCACTATAATCTATTTGACTTCTGCCTTCATATAGAAAATCAAAATAAATCTCTTAAATAGTATTTCACTCCATAAAATACTATTGGGAGTAAAAGAGTAAATACTCTCGAGAGTAAGAGAATATTTACTCTGGAAATTTAATTTCCTATATATTAAGAAAAAGCTGTCACACAAACTGTGTAACAGCCTTTTTATAAGCTTCTAAATCACTATGTGCATTAATTATTTTGTTAGAAGCGTTATTTTAGTTCTTCTAATAATCTAAACATTCTCTTTTTAAGAAGAGGATGAGTTTTGTTAGGAGCAATTTCACAAAGAGGTTCAAGTACAAACTTTCTTTCTTCCATTCTTGGATGAGGAATTGTAACAAAGTCATCATCGCTAACCAAATCATCATATAAAATAATGTCAAGATCAATTATTCTTGGTCCCCACTTCTCAATTCTTACTCTATGCATCTTTTGCTCTATATCTAAAAGAATTTTTAAAAGTTCTCTTGGTGATAATATTGTCTTCACTTTTAACGCTCCATTAACAAAAACATCTTGGTTCACATTCCCCCAAGGTTCTGTTTCTATAAAGGTTGAAACTTTATCTACTACAATATCTTCATTTTCTTTTAAATATTCAATAGCCTTATTTAAATTTTCTGCCTTTTCACCTATGTTACTTCCTATAGAAAGATAAGCTTCATGCCATCCTCTTTCAACTTCAACAGCAGCATAATCTAAATGTCTTCCTATTGGCGCCCATGGCTTTTTAACCTTTATCTTTATGCTTTCTATTAAATCATATTTCTTTAAAATAGCATCAGCTGTAACTTCTGCTGCTGTTTCTATAAGGTCATAACTCTTGGCTGTAAAAACTTCTTCTGCATAGTGAGCAAGTTCTCCATAATGAACTGACTTAGTTAAATCACCTGTTCTCCCTGCCTCTTCTAAACTTAAAGAAGCTTCAATATCTAAAATGAACTTTTGTCCTAAAGTCTTCTCTTCTTGAAAAACTCCATGACTCGCAAAAATCTCAAAGTTCTTTATATATATCTTATCCATCTACTTACCTGCTCCTAATATTTTATCTGTCATAACTGCTGCTCTCTTATTTTCTAAGACATCATGAACTCTTATAAATTCACAGCCTTTCATAATTCCCATAACAGTAGTAGCTACAGTCCCTTCCACTCTTTGGTCTACAGGAAGGTCTAAAGCTAAACCTATCATTGACTTTCTAGAAGTTCCAAGAAGTACTGGAAATCCTAAGTTCTTAATAACTTCAAGATTATTCATAACAAATAGGTTTTCTTCAAAAGTCTTTGCAAATCCTATACCTGGATCTAAAATTATATTTTCTCTCTTAACTCCTGCATCTAAAGCTAAGTTAATGCTGTCAGCTAAGTCTTTAATAACATCCCTCATTAAATCTTCATAAGGTATATCTTCTCTATTATGCATAAGAATACATGGTATATCATACTTAGCAGCAACCTTCGCCATATCCTTATCTCTCTTAAAGCCCCAGACATCATTAATAATATCTGCACCTGCCTTAATTGCTGCTTCTGCTGTTGCTGCCTTATATGTATCTATTGAAACTGGTATATCATAATGTTCTTTAATAGCTTTTATTACAGGAACAACTCTTGCAATTTCATCTTCTGCATCAACTACTTTAAATCCAGGTCTTGTAGATTCTCCTCCAACATCTATAATATCTGCACCATCTTCTATAAGTTCCTGAACTCTTTTGACAGCAGCTTCTACTTCATTAAACTTTCCTCCATCAGAAAATGAATCAGGAGTAACATTTAATATCCCCATAATATAAGTTCTTTCACCAAGATTAAATTCCTTATTTCCTATTTTCATTTAAACCCATCTCCATTAATACTTAATCTTTAAATTCTTCTTTTTCTTTGGCCAATAACACTTATCTTCTACCTCACAGCCAAAGCAGTTTCTTGATAATTTATCACTTTTATAAATAAGCTTTGAAAGCTCATCTTCACTTTCTTGTCTATGTTCATCAATTGCTTTTAAAATACAGTTTCTTTCATCTAACGTAAAAGATGTTTCATCTAATATTATCTTAGCTAAAATAACACTTCCTTCATGATGCTGAATTCCTTTTTCATACTCAAGTACACGTCCAATATCATGTAAAAGACCTATTGCATATATAATATCCTTAGAAAATCCCAATTCTTCTTCTAAATTTATAATATAAGCAATTCTCGCTACATCAAGAAAATGTTCTATATTATGTCTGCAAAACTCTCTTGTACTTTCTAACTCTTCTAATCTTTTAAGGTATTCCTTATATTTTTTATTATTTAGTATCTCGTTAACTTTCTTTAAAGCCATATAATCCACCCTAACTATTTAATTAGTGCAAGAACCTCATGTCTAAGTTCACTATTTTCCTTAAAAACTCCTCTTGATGTTGTTGTTACCGTCCTTGTGCCTGGCTTTCTTATTCCTCTCATAGTCATGCACATATGCTCTGCCTCTATGTAAACAAAAACTCCTTGTGGTTCTAAATACTTCATAATTGCATCTGCAATATCAGAAGTTAATCTTTCTTGTAATTGTGGTCTTTTTGAATAAACTTCTACTGTTCTTGCAAGCTTAGAAAGACCTGTCACCTTACCATTTGGAATATAAGCTATATGCGCTTTTCCATAAAAAGGTATTAGGTGATGTTCACAAGTTGAATAAAATGTAATATCCTTTTCTATAACTAAGTCATTACTCTCTACTGTAAATGTCTTAGAAAGATGTTCTTCAGCAGTTGTACCAATTCCACTGTAGATTTCTTCATACATCCTTGCTATTCTATCAGGAGTTTCTAGAAGCCCTTCTCTCTCTGGATCTTCTCCTATTGCCTCTAGTATAAGTCTGACTCCTTGTCTTGCCTTTTCTTTATCTATCATGTTAATCCGTTGCCAAAACCTTATAAAACTTTATAAAGCTTGTTTAATTCCTTATTCAACCTGTCTGATTTTGTAATGAATAAATTCATATACTACTTTCATTTGATATGAGAGTCCAAAGGCGTAAATTCGGATACAACGCATCCTACATATTAGCAATACCTTTTATGTGATTAAATTACTAATTCGTATCTACTAAGGTTTATTTTTCATCATACCTTTAATATTTAAATCTTCCATAACTACCCTTGATGGTTTGGTTTTCACTATCTTTGTAGTTACTTGATGAATATAATTTAATCTTATATTAGATAATCTACGATGAATAAGTTTAATTTTCTTTTCAAGTTTTGCAATGTTCTTGGTTTTGACATACTCCTTTCCATTTTTATTTTGCTCATATTTGCGTGAACATTGTCTTTGTTTTCTTTTTAAAGATTTCTTTAACCTTCTAACTTCTTTAGATTTATTAATATTTTTAAAAGTCATTCCGTTAGAACAAACTGCCAATTTATTTTTAACTTTCAATTTAGAAGTATCATTATAAAAAGATTGTTTTGCTACATTATTAGACACCTCATTGAGCCAAGATAATTCATCTTTTTTAAGCTGAGTTATTTCTTTTCTTAAATCATTATCTTTAATAAACTTTCCACCATTTTTATAATTTTCTTCTTGCTTATTTAAAGTCCAGTTATAGATAAATCGTGCAGTACCAACTGATTTCCATAACTTATATTCTTGCTCCTCTGTAGGATACAATCTAATTTTCTTTGCAAGTATCATTTTCTAATAACTCCTTAATAATTTTCTTAGTCTTCTTTGCTATTTTCCCCTGGAGTCTAAAATTGAATACTATAGCTATCTGATCTACTTTTAGATTCCATATTTTTAAGACATAAAAAATGATTAAGCTATTCTTGAGAACAATACTTATATCCAATATCTTCAACTCTAGCGGGTTTCAACCTTTCACCTTTATCCCAATGCCTTAGAGTTTTTATAACTTTCCAATGTTTTGTTAACTGTACTTATACCCCCAATCTAATGTATAGCATCTTTATATTTATCTATTATATTATCTAAGACACTACTTCCTCTATAAGTAATATCTTCTATTTTATTCACTCTCATAATTCCCATAAGACTATTAGTTACAAATATTTCATCTGCATCCTTAAGGTCTTCATACAAAATTTCTCCCTCTTCTACAGAAAAATTATTTATAACCCATGTTCTTATTATACCACGTAATAAACCATTCTCAATTTTTGGTGTTAAAATTCTATTATTTTTTACCAAAAATATATTTGCACAGCTTGTCTCTGATAAATATCCCTTTTCATTAAAAAATAGAACATCATCAAAGCCTTCAGATACTGCCTTTCTTTTTTCAATTATATTCTCAATATAACAAGATGATTTAATATAACTTAAAATAGATGTGCTATTTCTTAGGACTTTTGATATCTTAAGGTTTCTTCCCATCTTATAATCTTCTTTTTTATAGGGAACTTCACTAACTCTTATAACTATATTTAATGGAGTAACCATTATTTTAAAAGCTTTATGCTTAATTTCAAGGTTATCTATAAATTTAAGTAATTCATCCTCTTCTTCAAATGGAGCCAATCCTATTTTCTCCATACCTTCTTTTAGTCTTTCAATATGTTCCTTTAAAAATATAGGTCTATCAAGCCATAAAATAGTTTCAAAAACTCCCTGTCCAAAGTAACTTCCATTATCTAATTTCAACTCTTCTTTTTCATATATTATCTTTCTCATAACTTACAACACCTTCATTAAAGCTTTAGCCTTATCGCAGGTCTCATACCATTCAGAAGTCTTGTCTGACTCCCATGTTATTCCTCCACCTACTCCAAAGTATGCTTTATCCCCCTTTTTTACAATTGTTCTTATTACTATATTAAAGTCACAGTTTCCTCTTAAGTCAAAATAACCTATAGAGCCTGTGTATATATTTCTTTTTAAAGCTTCTATCTCTTCAATTACTTCCATAGCTCTTATCTTTGGTGCTCCTGTTATGGAACCACCTGGGAAACATGATTTCATACATTTAACTGAAGAAGAATTACTTTTCAGCTGACCTTCTATAGTAGATACAAGATGGAATACTGTTGCATATTCTTCAATCTTAAACAACTCCGTCACATTAACTGTTCCTGGCATACATACTTTGCTTAAATCATTTCTCTCCAAATCTACTATCATTAATAATTCAGATTTATCCTTTTCTGAGTTTTCAAGTTCTCTTCTGTTCTTTAAATCTTCCTCTTCATCCTTCCCCCTAGGTCTTGTACCTTTGATTGGTCTAGTTTCAACTTTTCCATCTACAACATTTAAGAACCTTTCAGGAGATGAACTTACTATTTTAAAATCCTTATAATTTAAAAAAGCAGAAAAAGGTGCTTCATTTATGCTTCTAAGTTTTTCATAAACATAAAATGCATCTTCATTATTATGACACCACATTCTTCTAGTTAAATTAGCTATATAAACATCTCCACTTTTTATATAACTTCTTACAGCCTCAACACCATTTTCAAATTCTTCTTTGTTGAAATTAGAGAAGAACCTTGTATCTCTTTCTTTAAAAGCCACCTTATCATGAAACTTATAAGATTTCAGTCTTTCATTAACTTCCCCAATACTCTTATCTACATTTTCACTTAAAGCTGATATGTACATTTTATTTTCTCTTAAATCAAATATTATTATGTTTTCATACAATGCAAAAATACTATCATAAATTTCAAAATCCTCTTTAGCTGTATCTGGCAGCCTTTCTAATGTTCTTCCTACATCATAAGAAAAATATCCTATAGCTCCTCCAACGAAAGGAATATCTGAGTCTATTTGAATCTTATATTTATTAATAAGTTCTTCAAGTTTATCAAAAGGATTTACATTCTCAATTTTTTTATCATTTATATAACAGCTAGTCCCTTTTGATTTAAACTTCCATATAGTATTTATACCAATAAAAGAATAATTTGAATATATGCTATCTTTCTTTGAGCTATCTAAAAACACACTGCCTTCTTCATCTTTAAAAATTCTATATACATCTAGAGGATTGTAGTATTCTTCTAATTGAACAAATTTAAATTTTTTCATGTTCAAACCTCCTGCACTCTTTTATAAAATTCTTTAAAAGCTCATGACCTTGTTCTGTTAAATGTGCTTCTGGATGAAATTGCACTCCATATATAGGATATTTTTTATGCTGAATCCCCATAATACACCCATCTTCTGATTCAGCTGTAACTATAAGTTCATTAGGTATACTTTCCTTTGATATAATAAGAGAATGATATCTTGTGACTTTTAAAGGATTATTTAAATTTTTAAACACACCTTCATTATTATGTCTTACAAGACTCATTTTGCCATGAACAGGTTCTTTGCCTCTAATAATCTCTCCTCCAAAGGCATACCCAATGCATTGATGACCAAGACATATACCTAAAATAGGAATTTTCCCTTTAAATCTTTCTATAATCTCTAAAGACATTCCTGCTTCCTTAGGATTTTTAGGACCTGGAGATATAACTATCCCTGAATATTTCTTTTCAGTTATATCTTCTAGTAGAATTTTATCATTTCTAACAACCTTAATATCTTCTTCTAATTCATTAAAATATCTTACTAAGTTATACACAAAAGAGTCATAATTATCTATCATTAATAACAATATACAAAAACCTCCATATCTTTTTATGTATGCAATTAGTCTGATTATATATCATAAAGGTTGTAGACTTCAATAAACTATAGTAAAATACTTATAAAAAAGCAGCTTGCGCCACGCTTTTGAGCGCAGCAAACACTTTGTTAAAGCCTGTGAAAAGGTTCTAAAAGCAATATTGAAGAATAGAAGTAATATTTTTATATTCTCCTATTCGTTAAAAATAGGTTCTATTCACAATTTATCTTTAGGAAGGAGAAGATTTTATTGATTAAAGTAGATTTCCATGTACACACTACTTCATCAGATGGAATTATGACACCTATTGAAGTAGTTAAAAGAGCTGAAAAAAATGGAGTAAAATTATTAGCTATAACTGATCATGATACTGTATCAGGTATAAATGAAGCACTAATTCAAGCTAAAAAATCAAATTTAAGATTACTCCCTGGAATTGAACTTTCAACTACTCACAATGGAGAAAGCATACATGTTTTAGGATTTTTCAAAGATGACAACTATAAAAATCCTGAACTTCATAAAATTCTGTATGCATTAAAGAACAAAAGAAAAATTAGGGCCGAAAAAATAGTTGAAAACTTAAAAAATATTTTTAACATTGAAATTTGTATTGATAATGTACTCAAAAGAGGTAAAGATGTGGTTGCTAGACCTCATATTGCTCAGGAAATAATAAGTGCTGGTTATCCATATGACATGGAATATATCTTCAATAACTTCATTGGAAAGGGATGTCCCGCATACGTAGAAACTACAAAAATGAGCACTGAAGAAGGTGTAAATCTTCTACATAAATTTAATGCATTAGCTTTCTTAGCTCATCCAATTTTAATTAAAGACTCACCTCTATCTGATTTTCTAAATATTAATTTGGATGGAATCGAAGCTATATACTACCAGAATAAACCTGAAGATGAAAAGAATCTTATACGATTAGCTGAAGAAAATAATTTATTAATAAGCGCAGGATCTGATTGTCATGGAAATTTAAAAGATGATATTCGACATGGCGATATAGGATGTATGACTATTTCAAAAGAATACATTAATAATTTTTTATCTGTTTATAATGGTGATTGTCATTTATAAAAAATAGAAGTCATAATTAATAATATAATTATGACTTCTATTTTTCTTTTTCTTCTATCTTACCTTTTTGAATTGAGAATAAAGGTGGAGTATATTCTAAAATCTTCTTTTCACCTGGCTCAAGATTAATCTTTATAGCAGCTTCCCCAAACTTTAATGATAAGAAATTATTGTAAATTTGTATCACATGTACCCCAGGTTCTACCTCATACTTAGTCAATCTTTTACTCTTGCATTTTATATGCATAGTCTTTTTTTTATCTAATACAACAACTACTTTCTTAACAAATAAAAAACAAGTTTTCTTCCTTTTAAAATCAAAATATATATATGAGTTACTAACTTTATTATCTCTTACTAGCATTTTTCACCCCCATTAACCACTTTATACTATTTTCCTCATATTGTAAATATTATATGTGAATATTTTATTTTACCGTTTTATTAATTCAGTTAACATTTTATCAAATTATAAGATAATTATATCTTAATTTTTATATTTTTATCATTTTATTGTTAATGTTTTTATATTTTTATTATAGATTTTTAATTCTTCCTCTTGTATAATATTTATTAACGTTATATTTTGTCGAAAGGAAGATTTGTTATGGCATTAATTGGAATATTAATAATAATCATTGGATTTGTTTTAAAACTAGATACTATTGCTGTAGTTGTTGGAGCTGGCGTAGTAACTGGTCTTGTATCTGGAATGAGCATTTCAGAAATTTTATCAACGTTAGGAGATGCCTTTGTTGCCAACAGAACTACATGTTTATTCATGCTTACTATACCTGTAATTGGTTTATGTGAAAGATATGGTTTAAAAGCTAAGGCTATTGATCTTATTAAAAAAGCTAACGGTTTGTCAACAGGTTCTTTATTAAGTGGATATACTTTTTTAAGAGAAGCTACTATTGCTTTAGGTGTTACTCTTGGAGGACATCCTCAGTTTGTTAGACCTTTAATAGAGCCAATGGCTGAAGGTGCTGCTGTTGTTAAGTATGGAGAGCTAGAAGAAAAAGATTTAGATAAAATTAAGGCACACTCTGCTGCTGCTGATAATATCGGTAACTTCTTTGGTCAAAACTTATTTATGGCAAATCCTGGTGTTCTTTTAATTGTTAGTACACTTGCTACTGCAGGAATTGAAGCTGATCCTCTTGCAATTGCTAAAGCATCTATACCAATTGCAATCTTTTCACTTTTATTAGCTGTTGGAAACAATTACATGTTGGATAAACGTTTAAAAGATACGTACAACTTAAAGAAATAATATTTATCTATTTAATTATTAATTAACGGAGGACAAGTTTTATGGATATAAAACAATTATCAGCTACTTTGCTTGAAGTCTTTTATGTAATGATAGGACTTTTTATGGCTTCAACTATGGTATTTACTTTAAAAGATAAAAATCACAAAACAAAATATGGTACAGCCCTTTTCTGGGGTATAGTTGCTGTAATATTTATGTTTGGTAAAATGATACCTGCAACAGTAACTGGAGCACTTATTATAGTTATTGCCTTATTATCAGCATTTAAGCAAATAAATATTGGTACTTTAAAGCAATTAGATGACACTTTCACTAAAATGAAAGCAGAATCATTAGGATTAAAAATATTTATTCCTTCATTAGCTATAGCTATTGTTGCTATGCTTATTTCATCATTTACTTCAATTCCAGGAACAGTTGCTATAGGTATAGCTTCTTTTGCAGCTTTAATTCTTACTTTTGTAATTACTAGAGCTACACCTGTTGAATTTATTGAAGATAGTAATAGAATGTTCCAATCAGTTGGTGTATTCTCAATTTTACCGCAGCTTTTATCAGCACTTGGTGCATTATTTACAGCTGCTGGTGTTGGAGATATTATATCTAACCTTATTTCAGATGTTATCCCTGAAGGAAAACCACTTGCTGGTGTTATTGCATATTGCGTAGGTATGGCATTATTTACAGCTATTATGGGTAATGGTTTTGCTGCTTTCTCAGTAATTACTGTTGGTATCGGTGTACCATTTGTATTTGCACAAGGCGGTGATCCAGTAATCTGTTCTGCTTTAGCATTAACTGCTGGATTCTGTGGAACACTATTAACACCAATGGCTGCTAACTTTAATATGTTACCTGCTGCCTTACTTGAAACAAAGGATAAAAATGCAGTAATAAAAGTTCAAGCACCATTTGCTTTAATATTATTGGTTATACATATTGTTTTAATGTATACTTTAGGGTTTTAATTAACCCTAATTATTTTATATAAAGAGGAGTGACTCAAATGAAAGTCTTAATAACAGGATTTGATCCATTTGGAGGAGAAAATATAAATCCAGCTTTAGAAGCTGTAAAACAATTACCTGATACAATTGAAGGTGCAGAAGTTATCAAACTTGAAATACCTACAGTTTTCAGAAAATCCCTTGAAAAAATAGAAGAAAATATAATTAAACATAATCCTGATGTTGTAATCTCTATAGGACAGGCTGGTGGAAGAGTTGGAATTACTCCTGAAAGAGTTTCTGTCAATATAGATGATGCGAGAATTCCAGATAATGAAGGTAACCAGCCTATAGATGCACCTATATTTGAAGATGGTGATAATGCATATTTTTCAACTCTTCCAATAAAGGCTATGGTTAAAGAAATGAATGATAATGGAATTCCTGGTTCAGTTTCTAATACAGCAGGAACTTTTGTATGTAACCATGTAATGTATGGAGTTTTATATATGGCAGTTAAAAAGTATCCTAATATAAAATCTGGTTTTATACACGTTCCATATATACCATCACAAGCTGCTGCTAAAGTAAACCAACCATCTATGTCTATTAATGATATAATTAAAGGTTTATCTCTATGTATTAAAGCTATAGTAAACAATGATTCAGATATAAAGACTGTTGGAGGTGAAATTTGTTAGTATGAAAAATTATAATTTATTCGTTTATGGTTCATTAAGAGAAGGTTTTTATAATTATGAAAAATATTTAAAAGGGAAAGTTTTAAAAAACACACCTGCTGTTTTACATAATATGGAGCTTTATCATATGCCATACAAAGGCTATCCTGCAATCCTAGAAGGTAGAGGAGAAGTTTATGGTGAAATAGTTGAAGTATCTGATTATGACGCTACAGTAAAGGCTATTGATGATATGGAAAACTTCATAAGCGAAAATAATCCAGCTAACGAATATCATAAAAAGCTTTTAGAAGTAGAACACTTAGAAAATGGTAAGAAAGAAATGTGTTATGTTTATTTCTACAACAAAGATATTGATAAAGTATTCAATGAAGAAGCTATACATATTCCAGAAGGCAGCTGGAAAAATTATATGACTAACAAATAAAAAAGGGCAGTATCAAAAGAGATACTTTACCCAAAGGATATTCTTATATCCAAAAGATGTTTAGGGTAATTGCTTTTGATACTGCCCATTTTTTATTAATCTAATAATCTAACTGTGTAATCTATAATCCTCTTACCATCTTAACCCATGTTCTATATTCATCTCTTAAATATTTTTGATTCCATGGCTGATTTATAAAGATGATTTCTAAATGATCCACATTTTCTATATTTCCAAGATAGTTCCATACACCTTTTTGAGCAGTTCCATTAAAATTTACTATTTTATCAGTAGATCCTGAATGAGGTCCAATTCCTGATATCTTATTAACAAGGCCATCATTTTCAAACCAGCTGCTATCTACAGTAATTTTACCTGGTCCACTTTGAGTATAACGTCCCATAACTATTGCGCTGTACATTAATCCTGGATTCATATTTATATTAGGTAAATGACGTTTAGATAATAAGCTCTTATGAGTATCTGTACATGATATTGAGAAATAATAGATGTCACTTTGAGCTTTTGCAAAACTATTTAACTCTGCTGCTCCTTCCAGTGATAAATCCCATAAACTTAAATCTTTATTACCTTTGTCCCATATTCTACTTTGGAATACTCTATTGATATAACTTTCATCAGATTCTCCTGGTTGTTTCTTTAATCCCCATTGCTCTAATCTAAAATCATAAGAAATATTTTTTTCATCTAATCCACCTTGTACAGCAGCTAATGCTGCAATAAATCTATGGAAAAATGGTTCTATATCATATTGAACTTCATCAAAAGTACTTCCATCATGAGGTGTTGTAATAGTTGTTATACTTTCTATCCAGTGCTTGCCACCCGTAAATAATGGACTTGTTTCAGCCCCTGTTTTAGCTTTTTCTTCTAAACTTCCATTTTCTAAAAGCTGAGCTAAAACTCTGCTTGTTTCTCCACCCATGCTATGACCCATTAAATGAATCTTTTTAATATTTCCATCTTTATCAACTTGTCCAATATTTTTTATTGCTCCTGGATAAGTTTTGCCATAACGGCTATGACCATATTTTTCTGCATGAGCTTGTCCATAATCTACAGTTCCTCCAACTAAATATGCATATAATTCACATGCTCTATCCCAGTTACTTGATACTGCTCCTACTGTTGGAGTATACACTTCAAATCCTTCCGAATTTAACATATCCCTTATACTAAAATTCCATCCCCAATAGTTTTTATCTAATACTTCTGTATTTCCCCATCCAAGTAATCCATGCACAAGTACTACTGGATAATTATTTCCTGATTTCTTGTAACTGTCTACAGCTTTTTTTACATCTTTTTCTTCCTGAATTCCTTTTACTTCCTCCTTAGATGGACCTCCATTAATCTTGCTGTCTAATCTTTGTTCTGCCTTAGATAAAGAATCTTCCTCTACTCCTGACACTTCTGTTGCTGATACACTTATTGGCAGAATAAACATAAATATAACTAGAAATGCTGCAATAACTTTTTCCTTAAAAATATTTTTCATAGTCTTATCCCCCTTTACATTACATATATGTTATTATATACCATTATAGGTATATTTCACAACAATAATGACATTTAGTCATTTCTCTTCATCTGTATATTTAATAAAATGTATTGATTAATAAATTTTAAATTTCTGATACGGAACAAAGTGGCTGACGCCACGCTTTTCAGCGCAGGAAGCCACTTTGTAAGCCATGCAAAAGGTTCTAAAAGCAAAATTGGAGGATAGAAGTAATATTTTTATGCTCCAAATCACAA
>CAKVFO010000018.1 GCA_934746785.1 uncultured Clostridium sp.
AGCTCCCATCATATTAAAATATGATTCCTGTCTATATAAAGGTAAAGCATGGTGATACTTAAGGCATATAGTATGAGGTATTAAGTCATTTGAAGCCATGCTATTATAGAAGATAATTTTTGGTGTTTCAGCTGAAATTATATTACTTTTTTCAGCTTCGCTTTCGCAAGATTTGCAAGCATAGCTATACATGATATGTTCTTCTACAATAAACTTATCTGGAATATATTTAACATTTTTCAAGAAGTTCCTTAATTATTGAGTTTATTAATGTAGTTTCACTAAAGGGAATAGTTATCTTAGGATTACCAATTTCTACATTTATATTAGATTCAGAAGAAACTAATCTTTTTTCTTTAGTTTTAAAGTTAATAGCTTGAAGAACTACTGGTTTATCAGCAGATGCAATTCTTTTTCTATGATAGAAAAACTGGCTGGGATTAATATTACGTTCCTTGCAAAAGCTTTTTATAGATATTTTCTTATCAAGAGAAGAATATTCGTTTATATATTTTTCCCAAGCAGCATTGTCTAATTTTTGATACATGAGTAACCTCCAGATAAAATTTTTATTTTTATAAAATTTTATCAGTAGATTGCTTTCAGTATCTAGATACCAAATCTTTTACGCTTACCATTAAAAAGACTGGCTTCTCTTTAAGAAAAGTCAGTCTTTCTAATTAATATTATATAGAAACTATAGCCATTATTCTTGTTCCGTATTGAACTATGGATTTATTACCAATATATATGTCATCTATAATACAATCAAAAGGTGCATAAAATTTCAACATTAAATTCAAGTATTTTAATTGGAAAATCAAATTCCCTTTCTTTACCCTTGAACCTAAACAAACAGTCCTTGAACCAGATTCATTTTCAAATAGTATTGTAGCTACATATTTTGATTTTGATACAATTCTTGTCATTTTATAGATATTTGTTTAGTATATCACTTAATTTATTAACGTTATCTCCAGTCAACAATCCAACATGATCAGTATCAAATTCATATGTTGATACTTTTACAAAATAACCCGCCCATTTCTTTAAATTCATATTAATAAATGATTTTTGAGCTCTAACTAGTACAACATTTGAGTCAATCATTTCATTTATATTGTATTTTCCCTCTGCTCTTGATACAGTTCTAAATAAATTAAATTTTCTTATTGCCTCATCAACATCATCTGTCTGTATTAAAAAGCTTAAATCTCCAAATGAATGTGTAAACTTTTCAAATTCTTCTTTATTATTTTTAAAGTATTTTATCACTGTATTCCAAAGCATTTTAAGATTTTTTATGTCATCTGTTTTTAGATCTTTATTAATATATTTGGCAACTATAGCTTTTTCTGTTTCAATAGAAAAATCAAATTTATATTCTCCTCCTGTACCTGGCTGTAAAGTATCTAATATATTTAAATTTTTAACCTTCATACCCTTATTTAATAATTGTCTTGCAACTTCGTAACTCATGATACCACCAAAGCTCCATCCGGTTAAAATATATTCGCCATGTTTTTGTATTTTTAATATAGTTTTAACATATCTTTCTGCAAGTTCTTCTAAAGTTATTTCTACTGGTATTCCCTTAAACCAATCTGTAGTTAAAGCATAACAATTATATTCCTTATTTAACTTTGAAATTAACTCAATATATTGATTTATATTTCCTACTACATCAGGAAATACAAATATATTTTTATCTACTACAGTACCCTTTCTTATTAATTCACATCCCTTTATCTCCACTTTTTTTCTCTCAGCATTTATATAATTTATAATATCTTGTATTTTTGAATTACTGAATAAATAATAATTAGAATCTATATTAAACTTTTTATCTAAAACTGAAATAAGTTTCATTGCTTTTAATGAATCTCCTCCAAGTTCAAAGAAATCATCTTCAACACTTATTTTGGGAAGGCCAAGTACTTCACTTATTAAATTGCATATTTCCTTATCTTCTTTAGTTAAAGCTTCTACATAGTTATCTCTATTTTGTTTATATATTTGAGCTTTAGGAAGTAGTTTCTTGTTAATCTTACCATTGCTAGTCAAAGGCATATTGTTTAACGATACGAAATATCTAGGGATCATATAATTAGTAAGTGACTTCTTCATATAATCTTTTAAATCATCTATGTCAATACTATTATCTGAAACATAGTAAGCGCAGATATGCTGTTTATTTTCGCCTTGTACTGTTACTGCACATTGCTTAATTCTAGAATACTTACTCATACAATTTTCTATTTCCTCAAGTTCTACTCTAAATCCATTTACTTTAACTTGATTATCCTTTCTTCCTAAGAATTCCACATAACTATCTTTTCTCATTACACCATAATCACCAGTCTTATATATTCTTCCAAGCTTTTCATCTTCGATAAAAGTTACATTTGTCTTATCTATATCATTAGCATATCCATCTGCAAGGCCAATTCCTCCAATATATATTTCTCCTGGTATATTTATAGGTAATATATTTCTATCTTGGCTTAAAACATATATTTTTTGATTTGATAAAGGCATTCCATATGGGATACTTCTCCATGAATTCTTTACTTCATTTACTTCATAGAATATAGACCAAATTGATGCCTCTGTTGCTCCACCAAGGCTTACTACTTTAGCATTACTAAAGCTCTTCTTTATATTTTCAGGTAATGATAAAGGTATCCAGTCACCACTTAATAAAACAAGCCTTAAACTATCATATTCCTTTAGACTCAATTCATTTGTAATTTCTTCTTTTCCATCTTCTGAACTAATTGCTACTTCACTGTATTCAGCCTTTATACCACCTTCAACTTCGTGAATAAACATTTCATTGTCATTTAACTTGAAATATGGTTTTATCCTATCAAAATTCATATCTCCAATAGAACATAATCCAATATTTAATTTAGTTGAAATCTGGCTCAATGTTGAAACCATTATTCCTGTATCAATTAGTGAATATAAATAACCTGCTCCAGAATATCTTGGCATAGTAACATTAGCGTTATATATAAAGTATACTGAAAATGCTGATCCCTTAAATATTTTTTTATTAGTAAAATAATGTGCATCAGAAGTTATTTCATTTTTATTATCTATCAATACTAAATCATTTTTTATTGGATTGTAATAATATAGACCTCTTTCAACATTTTCTACTCTTCCTTCCTTAACATAAATATAAACATCTATAGGATATAATCCTCCTGCACTTGCATAATTATAAACTTTATATCCATTATCTAACTGTCTTTGTTTAAATGCAGCCAGCATTAATGAGAATGTATTAAATGAAATCTTTTGGTCCTTATTAAATTCCCTACAACTCCTTCTCTCAAGCATTTCACTTGGAAGTTTAACATTATTATTAAGTTCTATTATGTTAGTATTATCTTTAAATTTCCTACTTCTGTTTAATTGTTTCTTCTTAAATTTATTATAAGCTTCCTTATTAAAGATTAAATCTGTTCCATAATTATGTTTTAATAAATTATCTTGGCTTGCAAATAAGTCTTCAAGTTTAACTAAATGATTTATTAAAACATTGCTATCTATTAATTCGTTAATGATACTTTCAATATTTTCCACACCAGAAAATTCTTTCTTTATCTGCTCCAAACTTACTTCATTTTGACAGAAATAATATAATTGAGGTAAAACATCTAAATATCCTTTTTCTGAATATTTTTTATCACCTATAACAACATAGTCGTCTCCAATTCTCCATTGAACAATTGGAGACCAAGTGTATAATCTTTTAATTTCAACTTCTTCATCCTCAATGTATTCTTCATCTTCTCTATCATTCCAACTATAAATATTTTTATTATTACCAAGGTATTCAACTGCCATATTCATAATTTCTGGCACCGAATTCCATACTGTAACCTTATTCTTTTTAACTAGTCTTAAAATTTCCTTTGAATCTCTCTGATTTTGAACTACTACCATAGCTGCTCCTGATAAGAATGTTCCAAATATATCATATACTGATAAATCGAAACACATCGAAGATATTGCAATAATTCTATCCTTTTCAGTTATATTAAATCGTTTATTTATATCAAATATAGTATTTAATACAGCTTTATGATTTATTTTTACTCCCTTTGGTTTTCCTGTACTTCCTGATGTAAAAATTATATAAGCTGTACTTAGAGGTTTTATTGAAACTTTTTCTTTAATTACATCTAAGCAATCTTTTACCTGTTCCTTTATTTCATCCACTTTAATTAACATTTTAGCTTTGCTCTTAGATACTATATAATCTATTCGATCCTTAGGATATTCAACATCAACAGGAACATACGCTGCACCAGTTTTCAAAATACCCAATATAGCACAATATGTTTCGTAAGTTCTGTGGCATACTAACGCTATACAATCTTGTTCTTTTACACCATTATCTAATAGATAATTTGCAATTCTATTTGATTTCCTATCTATGTCTTTATAAGTAAACTTATTATCACCATCTATTATTGCAATATTCTCACCTTTATTCTGTACAATTTTATTAAATTCACTTACTAAATCAGTGTCTTCAATTATCTTATCTGTTGAATTATAATTATCAATAATCTTTTTATCCTCATCATTTAACAATATACTGTAGTTGTAATTTCCATTTATAACGTTAGTAATAGACGCTACAAAATCTTCAAACATATTATTTATGAAATTATCTTCAAATAAATCCTCCATATAATCCCACGTCAATGTAAGCATCCCATTAGAATCTGAAACCTGACTGTCTAAATATACTTGTGAAGTTTGTGTTGCTACAAACTTTCTTTCTCCTATTTCCTTGTATACTTCACTATTTATTCCATCCATTTCGCCAAATAACATGCTGGTAAATACAACTGGCATTAATGGTTTATTAGTTGCATTATTATATCTTCCAAGTTCCCTTATAAATTCTACTCCATCATAATGTCTATGCTCTAAAGATTCTGCTAAAACCTTTTGTACATATCTACTTAATTCTTTGTGATCCTTTTTATTTTTTGTATCAACATCTAATAACACTACAGATGTAAAATCACCAACTATCTTATTTACATCCTCATGGAATGGATATCTATTAAAAACAGTCAAGTTAATACTTAATCTTTCTTGATTACTCCAAACGCTTAGAACTTTAGTATACATTGAACATAACAATGCTGATGGTGAAACATTCATACTTCTTGCTACATTCTTTAACTTACTCCATTGTTCTTCACTAAATACTTTAGTACATCTCTTAACTGAATGATTCTTATTTTTCATATTACCTTTAATAACAGGCAATGCTGGTGCTGGTGCAAAATCTTCTATTTTACTCATCCAATATTCTTTATCCATTTTATATCTTTCAGTCTTTTTAAAATTGTTGTACTCTACAATATAATCTCTAAATGAGAATTCAATTTCTTCTAATTCTTTATTAGGATTATTATAGAATTCCATTAAATCCTTTGTTATAATCTGTATACTCATACCATCTGCAATAAGCTGATCAAATTCAATAAATAAATAATATTTGTTATTCTTCAATTTAAAAGCTTCAAAACTGAATAAAGGCCATTTATCTGTATCAAATATATGATTTTGTAGTACTTTTCTCTTTGAAAGTATTTTATTTTTTACTACTTCTTCGTCTAAATTACTTACATCCTCAACTTTTATTTCATACTTAGGTACATTTTCTAATATCATCTGCTTACCATCTTTATTTACTACTGCTCTCATCATTGGATGATATTCTATAACCTTTTGAAGTCCCTTGCTCAATCTTGATATATCATGTTCTGTTTCAAGTTCAGTATATAGATGTGTAGAAACTCCTCCTAATTCAAAAGAATCATCTCTACCTAGTAAGTATGCCATCTGAACATCAGTCAATTTAAATGGCTTATACAAATCTTCTTTATTAATTACTGCTTGATTATATTCAAATACACTACTCTTATCTTTTGATTTAACCAAATCAGCTAGTTCTTCAATGGTAGGATTATTTATAAATTCACTATACAATACCTTTGCATACAATTTCTTTTCTATAATTGCGATTATTCTTATCATTAATATTGACTGTCCGCCTAAGTCATAGAAATTGTCCTTTATTCCGATGTTATCTACTTTAAGGACATCTTGCCATATATCTTGAATTTGTTTTTCAAGATTACTTCTAGGTGCAACATATTCTGTTCTCTCTTCATTTGTTGCACATGGTTTTGGAAGCTGCTCTCTATCTATTTTTCCATTTGCTGTAAGAGGCATCTCGTCAATTTTTATAAATGTATTAGGAATCATATACTTAGGCACGTATTTGGATAATTCTTTCGACAATGTGCTCTTTTCAATATCTTTGCTGCTTACAATATAAGCTGCTAAATTCTTTTTATTATTTGAATCTACATAATCAGTTACAACTGCGTTTTCTATACTATCAATTTTCATTAAACTTCTTTCAATTTCACCAAGTTCAATTCTAAATCCTCTTATCTTAACCTGATTATCTTTTCTTCCTAAGAAAGTAATATATCCTTCCTTTTGTAAAATTCCATAATCACCTGTCTTATATAATCTTCCATATTTGCTTGTATTGATAAAAGTTTCAGCATTTTTCTCATCATCACTCAAATATCCTGCTGCTACGCCTTTTCCTCCAATGTATAATTCTCCTGCAACCCCTACAGGACATATTTCATTTTTATAATTCATTACATAGAATTTCTGATTAGCTAAAGGCATACCATAAGGGATACTTGTCCAGTTATCTTCTATTGATTTTATTCTATAGTATATAGACCATATTGAAGCTTCTGTAGCTCCACCTAAGCTTACCACTTCAACATTCTTAAAGTTATTCTTCATTTTTTCTGGAAGATTTAAACTTATCCAGTCACCACTTAATAATGATAATCTTAAGCTGTCAATTTTCTTATCTTCTAGGTTTTCAACTATCATTTCCATTATTGAAGGAACTGAATTACAAATAGTTACTCCCTCTTCTTCAATAACCTTCACAAGATTATTAACATCTCTTTGATCTTCTACCTGTATTAATTGTCCTCCAGATAATAATGAACCAAAAATATCATAAACAGATAAATCAAAACACATTGATGATACTGCTAAAATCTTATCTTCACTATTTACATTAAATTTTTTATTTATATCATATATTGTATTATAAGCAGCATTATGAGTAATCATAACCCCTTTAGGCCTTCCTGTACTTCCTGAAGTAAATATTACATAAGCTAAATCTTCTGGATCATTAATTATCTCTAAATTATCCTTTGAATATTTTTCAATATCTTCTTCATACTCATCTTTCAAATAATACTTAGCATTACAAGTATCACATATAAACTTCACTCTATTTTCTGGGTAAGCAGGATCTATTGGTACATAAGCTGCACCAGCTTTTAATATACCCAATATATTAACTATAGTATTAGGGCATCGTTTGCCATATAGAGCTACAAAATCATTCTTTTTTACTCCTTTTTTAATAAGCATACGTGCTACCTGATTAGATTTATAATTTAATTCATTATAAGTCATTACATGATTTTTAAACTTTATGGCAGTATTATCTCCTGCTTCTTCAGCCTGCTGATAAATTTTTTCATGTAACAATCCATTTGGAACATATTTACAAGTGTCATTATATGTTTCCACTAATTTAGAATCATCACTATTTAATTCAAATCTATAATCATTATTTCCTTCTGCAATATTTAATAATATCCCAATATATTGTGAAAACATTTGATTTATCATATTCTTATCAAATAGCTGTTCAACATAATCCCAGCTCATCTTAAGAACACCATTACTATCACTTACTTGGAAATCTAAAAATACCTGAGATGTCTGGCTTCCTTCAAATCTTGTTTCTCCAATCTTATCTGTTTCATCTCTACTTTCATCTCTATCATCAAAAACCATACTTGTGAAAACTATAGGCATAATTGCTGTATTTTCCATATGATTATATTTTGCTATATCTCTTATAAATTCTATTCCATTGTAATGTCTATTTTCTAGAGCTTCCATTAATACATCTTGGACATTTTTACACTTATCCCAAAAAGATTTATTACCACTTACATCTACATCTAAAAGTAAAGAAGAAGTAAAATCTCCAATAATTCTTTCTACATCTTTATTAAATGGATATCTATTAAAAACAGTAAGGTTAACAGCATGATGAGGCTGATTGCTCCAGTAAGCCAGCACCTCAGAAAATGCTGTACATAATAGTGCTGATATAGTAACATTATTTTCTTTAGCTCTTTTTCTTAAACTCTTAAGCTTGTCTTTATTTAATGTCTGAGCAATTCTTGCAAAATGTGGTTTTTCTATTTTGGTAGCATCAGCTTTATAAGGAAGTTTAGGTGCTTGAGGAAATGCAGCTATTTTGTCCTGCCAATATTTCTTTGCATTTAGATAAATTTCAGATTTTTTGAAATCTTGATATGATAACATGTAGTCTCTAAAATTGTAGTTTATATCTTGAAGTTCTTCTTCATACTTTTCATAATAATGAACAAGCTCTCTTGTTAAAATCCTCATACTCATACCATCACCAATCATCAAGTCATACTCAATGAAAAGGTAATAAGTATTTTGTGGAGTTTTAAAGGCCTTAAACTTAAACAATGGCCATTGATCTGTTTCAAATACATGATGATATAATTTTTCTCTTTCCTCTAAGATATATTTATTTAACTCATCTTGAGAAAGTCCACTATAGTCTTCCACTTCAATCTTATATTTAGGTACATCTTCTAATATTTTTTGAGTACCATTTGGAAGAATGATAGATCTTAAAACTGGATGTCTCTCTATTACCTTATTTAAACTTCTATTAAATCTTTCAATATCATACTTACTTTCAATTTCAGCATAAGCATGAGTTGAAGTTCCTCCTAGTTCAAACGCTTTATCACGTCCCATTAAGTATGCTATCTGAACATCACTTATTGGGAATGGTTCATTAATATTTTTTAAGTCAGTTGTATATTCTTTAATCTTCCTATTCTCTGCATCTGGAAGACACTCTTTTACATAAGAAGCTAATTCACTGATATTATTTTGCTTTAAATATTCCTTAAACTTTACTGATATGTTCAATTCTTCTTCAATCTTAGTTATTATTTTTACCATTAATATTGAGTTAATTCCAATTTCAAAGAAATTATCCTTAGTTCCTAGTTTTATATCATTATTGAATACCTCTTCATAAATCTCTATAAGTTTCTTCTCAACAGAGTCAGTTGCTTCAACATAATTTGTCTCTGCTTCAATAATATCCTTAGGTTCTGGAAGATTTTTTCTATCAATTTTTCCATTATAAGTTAATGGCATAACATCAAGCTTAACAAATTTTGATGGCACCATATATTTAGGAAGAAATTCGTTCAACTTTTCACGAATACTTTCTAATGTAATATCACCTTCTGCAACATAGTATCCGCATAAATAACTGTTTCCAATAGAATCTTTTTTAGCTGTTACTACAGCTTTATTAATGCCTTCACACGAATTCATAGCAGATTCAACTTCACCAAGTTCAACACGATATCCTCTTATTTTAACTTGATTATCTTTTCTTCCTATAAACTCAACATAACCTTGTTTATTAAATACTCCATAATCACCAGTTCTATAAATATAACCTAAGGAATCTATATTTACAAATGCTTTATCTGTTTTTTCTTTATTATTCATATATCCCTTGGCAACACCTATACCACCAATACATATTTCTCCTTCAACTCCTGGAGGACAAAGTTTATTTTGATAATTTAACACATATATTTTTTGATTTGCTAATGGCATTCCATAAGGTATACTCTTCCATTCATCTTTAACTTCATCAATCTTATAATATATTGACCAGATTGATGCCTCTGTAGCTCCTCCAAGACTTATACACTGGCTATTTTTAAAGTGCTGTTTTATCTTATCAGGAAGTTTTAATGATATCCAGTCACCACTTAATAATACTAACCTTAAAGAATCGTTTTGCCATTCTTTCTTAACATTATCCACAAGCATTTCCATAGTTGATGGAATTGAGTTCCATATTGATATCTTATGTTCCTCTATAATACTCATTATATTCTTTATATCTCTCTGATCCTTTATTTGAACTAATGAAGCACCTGAAAATAAAGCTCCAAAAATATCATAAACAGATAAATCAAAGCACATAGATGATAAAGCAATAATTCTATCACTTTCATTTACATTAAACTTTTTATTAATATCTAGTATTGTATTATAAGCTCCTTCATGAGTTGTTTTTACTCCTTTAGGTACCCCTGTACTACCTGAAGTATATATAATGTAAGCTAAATCATCTAATTTTATATCTACTTTAACTTTTTCATCACTATATTCTTCAATTTTATTGCTTTCATAAAAATCTTCATCTAAAACTATACTACATTCACTATTTTTTTTAATATATTCAATTCTCTCATGTGGATATTCTGGATCTATAGGAATATAGGCACATCCTGCCTTAATAATTCCTAAAACATTCACTATTGTGCTTATTTTTCTTGGTACAAATATTCCTACAAGTTTGCTATCTATATTACAATTCTTCAATATAAAATTTGCAACTCTATTTGACCTTTTATCCAATTCTTCATATGTTATCTTATTTTCGCCTTCTATTATTGCAATATTTTTAGAATATTTCCCTGCACTTAACGTAAATGCTTCACTAAGATTTTTAATATCAAAGTTTTTGTCTGTATCATTATACTTTTTATATAATAAATCAGTTGACCCCTTTTTATTTATTTTATCTAAAATATTCATTATTTTCCCCCTTCTAATCTAAGGTAAGTAAATATTCTAATATTGAAATGTATTGTTCAAACATTTCTGAAATAACTTCTTTATCAAATATTTCACTTACATAATCCCATTGAATAACAAGTTTTCCACCAATCTCTCCAGCTTGATGATCTAAATATACTTGAGGTGTTTGACTTAATCCCATTCTTAATTCCCCAAATTCTGACCAAGGATCATTTTCACCATTAAACAACATACTTGTAAATACAATAGGCATAATTGGCTCCCCTATTTTATTCCTCTTAGCAGCTAAATTTCTTATAAATTCAACACCATCATAATTTCTATGCTCCAGGGCTTGTAAAAATTCTGTCTGCATATTTTTAACTCTATCAAAGAATGAATCTTCATTGTCCAAATCAACTTTAATAAGCATTACAGATGTGAAATCACCAATAATATTATGTACATCCTCATGGAATGGATATCTATTAAAGACTGTCAAGTTTATTGCAAACTCAGTCTGATTACTCCAATATGCCAAAACTTCAGCAAAAGCAGTACACAATAATGACGAAGGAGATACCTTCAGATCCTGAGCTATTTTCTTAATCTTATTCCATTCTTCCTTTTCAAATATTCTTGACAACCTCTTAAAATGCGGCTTAGTTATTTCTAGTGGTTCTCTCTTATAAACAAGCTTAGGCGCATCTGGGAAATCATCTAACATATTAAGCCAGTATTTCTTATCTTCATTATAAATACTACCTTTCTTAAATTCTGCAAGGCCTTTAATGTAATCTCTAAAAGTTATTCTTATATCTGGAAGTTTAACATTCTCATCTCTATAATAACTAAGTATATCTGAACCTATTATCTGAAGGCTTGTACCATCTGCAATAAGCATGTCAAATTCAATAAATAAGTAACTTATATCATTAGTTATCTTCAATGCTGTAACCCCAATTAATGGCCATTCTCCAGCTTTGAATACATGTTGAGAAATCTTAGTACGCTCTTCTTCAACGCACCTCTCTCTCTCTTCCTCAGATACATTAATTAAATCAATTACGTTCATATTAAATTTTTGTTTTTCTTTTAGAATTCGCTGAGTTCCATCCTCTTCAACTATTGCATTTAACATTGGATGTCTTTCAATTACCTTGTTAATACTTCTATTAAGCCTGTCTAAATCAAATTTTGTTTCTATTTCCATATATACATGCGTACATACTCCACCCATGGTAAAGGATTCTCTTCTACCTAAAAGGTATGACATTTGAACATCTGTTAATTCAAATTTTTCATACATTGAATCTTTATCAAATTGAACTTTTGGATATACTATCTCTACATCCTGCTTTGGTTTTTTTTCTGAGATATCAGCTAATCTTCTTATAGTATTACAATTATTAAAGTCAACATAACTTATATTTATATTAAGTTTCTGACTTATCTTTGATACTATCTGAATCATTGCTATTGAGTGTCCGCCAATTTCATAGAAATTATCATCAATACTTATCTCTTCTAATCCTAAAACCTCACACCATATCTCAGCTAAAACCTTTTCTATTTCAGAATAATTTCCATCATCTTTTCCTGTTAATTTAAATTCAACTTTCTTTACTTCATTTTCATTATTATCTCTACTAACTTCAGGTATTATAATAAAGCAGTTTTCTTCCTCAAATCTATAAGTAGGCATTGAAACCTTATAGTACTTTTCATTTTCGTATAAATCATTCCAATCAATTTCTTTACCTTCTAGATAGTCATTTCTTATTTTTTCAATTTTACTATCTTCTTCACTTCTATACTTAGCTAAACTACGCATTTCCTCATCTAAGAATTCTGACTCTCCATAGTATATAATTCTTGTAAGCCCTTTTATAAGCTCGCTGATATTGTTACATATAACTGCTATTCTATAATCATAATGACTTCTTCCAACATTTGAGGTATAGCATAAACTATTAAAGTCTATTTCATTATGTCTGCATAAGTATTTATAATTTTCTTTTATAAGTCTCCATAATGAATCTTTTGTTTTAGCCGATAATGTAAATATTCTTGTTATATTTTCACCATACTTATCTACTTTAGGAGATTCACTTAAAATCAAATGACAATTAGTACCGCTAATACCAAAGGAACTAATTCCACAAATTCTTTGCTTATTTCCTCTTTTCCAACTTATATTTTTATCTGGAAAATATACTGATGATTCTTCTGAAATTATCTTATTATTTATATAATCTAAATTTATATTTCCTGGTATAACTTCATTATTTAATGCTAATAAACATTTAACTAAACTTGCAGCCCCCGATGCTGCATATAAGTGTCCTATATTAGACTTAACACTTCCAATTGCACAAAACTGCTTATCTTTAGTGTAATTTTCAAAGGCACTATTTATACCATCTATCTCCATAGGATCACCTAGTTCAGTACCTGTACCATGGCTTTCAATATAATTAATATCCCTTGGATTAATTTTTGCCTTTTCCCAACATTCTTTTAAAACCTGACTTTGTGCAACCGGATTTGGCGATGTTATCCCAACAGATGCGCCATCCTGATTTATTTGGGAAGCTTTAATAACAGCATATATATGATCCTTATCTTCTATTGCTTTGTTAATATTTTTAAGTATAATTGCAACAACGCCTTCACCTAAAGTAGTTCCTGAAGCAGCATTATCAAAAGCCCTAACTTTAAAGTTAGAAGATTCAATACCAATATTCTTTTCATCATCATGCAAAGGCATAATATTTACTCTAACTCCACCTGCAATTGCCATATCACATTCTTTATGTTTTATTCCTTCACAAGCTAAATGTATTGCTACTAGAGATGAAGAGCAGGCGGTATCTACTAATATTGAAGGTCCTTTTAAATCCAATAAATATGCTATTCTGCTTGGAATTATAGAAACAATATTTGGTGCAACAGCTATCTTATAGTTTTCTTTATCTACATTGGTTGCCATCTGTCCATAATTAACCCAAAAATCATTAGTATAACCTAAATACACTCCTGTTTTTGTTCCTGAAATATTTTCCTTTGAATATCCTGCATCTTCGATAGCCCTCCAAGCTTCTTGTAGAAACAGTCTTTGATTAGGATCCATAATTCTAGCTTCTTTAGGAGATATATTGAAAAATCTATAATCAAAATCATACGCATTATTCATATATCCACCCATATTATATTTAACCGAACTATCATACTGGTTCATATATTTTAAATACTTGTTACAATTTTTTTGTCTATCATAAGGAAAATTAGTTATACATTCTCTATAGTTTGATATATTATCCCAAAACTCATCTAATGAGTCAGCCTGTGGCAGTTTTAAAGAAACACCTATTATTGCAATATCACCTTCAGAATAATCTTCAGCCGACTTTGATTCAAACATAGAAAAATTATTATCTTTCCTATCTCTAACTTTATTTTCTATATATTCAGCAAGTTTAAATACTGTAGTATATGAGTAAATTTCAGACATCTTTAACTTAATATTAAGAACTTCATTTAACCTATTACAGAACTTTACCAGCATTATAGAATCACTGCCGAATTTGCTCATATTATCAATTATATTAATTTCATCATATCCACTAATTTCATTAATAATATTACATATAACTTTTTCTATTTCAGTATAATTATTATCTTTGCGCCCACTTATTTTTAACTCATCATTAAATTTTATTCCATTTGTAAGTTTAGATTTATTGCTTTTTTTTCTATCAGGTACTTTAATCCAACATTTCTTTTTGTCGAACTTATATACTGGAATATGAACTTTATTATATCTCTTATTATGATATATACTATCCCATTCTATTTCTTCGCCTCTTATATAAGAATCAGATATATTTTTAAGCTCCATATATTGTTCATTATTTAAATCTATATTTATTTGCTTATTATCATTTTTTAGTTTTGACATTTGTAGCTTTTCAAATAATTCATCATAATCTTTGAATATTAATGCAACTCTATATTTATAATGGCCCCTGCATGTATTTGCTGTAAAACATAATTCTTCTTTATCTAGCAAACGTAACTCTTTAAAGTTCTTTATATATTCATCAATAAGCTTTATTAATGATTTTTTACTTTTAGCTGAAATTGTAAGTAGACTATATTCATCCTTAAAATCTATATTTGCCTCTTTAACCTCAAACTTCTTTTCTAAAAATACATGTGCATTTGTTCCACCTATTCCAAAGGAACTTACTCCACATCTAATTACATCTTTATCCTTTATATCTATTAAGGAATTATTTACATATAAAGGTGTGTCTTCAAAATTAACTTCTTGAGTAATTTTATTAAAGTTAGCCATTGGAGGAATCATTCTTTTATTCATTATCAATATAGTTTTTATCATTCCTGCAATACCAGATGCAGAAAGGGTATGTCCAATGTTTGGCTTTACGCTGCCTATAGCACAGAATTGTTTCTTATCTGTAAATTTAGTTATAGCATTTTTAATAGCACTTATTTCTATTGGATCCCCAAGTTTTGTACCTGTACCATGTGCCTCAATATAATTTAATGTTGAGGGATTAATTCCAGCCTGCTTCCATGTTTCTTCTAAAATTCTTTCTTGAGAGCATTGATTTGGTACTGTTATTCCAGCTGATTTTCCATCTTGATTTAAACAGCTTCCTTTTATTACAGCATAAATACTATCCTTATCTCTAACAGCATCACTTAAGCGTTTTAAAAGGACAACTCCAACACATTCTCCCCATACAGTTCCATCTGCATTATCATCAAAAGTTCTTACTCTATTGGTCTTAGATTCAATTCCTATATTCGAATTACCTTTATAAGGAAGAATATTAAGCTTTATACCACCTGCTAATGCATTTTCACATTCTCCATTTCTCAATGCTTGAACTGCAGTATGAACAGCAGCTAGAGATGAAGAACATGCTGTATCAATAATCATTGATGGCCCTTTAAAATTTAATAAATATGAAATTCTTGATGCTATTATAGCCCTTACGTTTCCTGTCATCGATATATCAACAAGACTACTATCTATATTTGAAATCATATCTAAGTAATCCGAGTCATCAATCATCCCTAGGTACACACCAGTATTGCTGTTCTTTAATTTATCTCCTCCATAACCTGAATCTTCTATAGCTTCTATAGCCGACTCTAAAAACAATCTTTGATTGGGATCCATAAGTTCTGCTTCCCTTGGTGTAATATTGAAATAATCATAATCAAATTTATCTATATCACTAATATATCCTAGCCTAGGTATTGATTTTTCTTCATAATACTTATCAATATACTTAAGATAATCCTTTGCAAATTTCTCACGTTCTGTAGATATGGATATTATAGATTCTCTTCCATTTTTGATATTATTCCAAAACTCATCTAGATTATCTGCTTCAGAGCATTTTATTGACATACCAATTACAGCTATATCATTTTTATTAACTTCTTTTTTTTCTTTCTTTTTAATATTTGAAAAATCGAAATCAATTTTATCTAACTTCATTAATTCACCTCCCTTCTACAAATCGCTTAACTCCTTAATTACATTGAAAAGAGAATAATTATTTACACTTTTATGTAACTTTTCCAATCTTTGTTTTTGTTCGTACTTATCAACTTTCTTTGTATCTAATATATCTTTTAAAAGTTTTAGCAGTTTCTCTATAGTTGTTGAATCAACAATTTCATTTTTAGATATTATGTTATTTTTAATTTGTCTAATTTCCTTGCACTTTTTAATAACCCCAGTATTGTATTCATCTGAATCAAAGTTGCTATTTTTAGTGCATGCAACTACAGTTATAACCTTATCAATAAAATCAACTACATCATCTATTTTCTCTTTATCGTTTAATAGTCTATCTTTTAATTTAGTTCTGTCTTCTTCATCATCAAATGAAAAAGCATCTAATTCTTTAAAAGTATTTTTAAAAAAATTTCTTAATGTCTTCTTTGGTCCAAATTCTATTACCAAATCAATTTCTTCTCTAGCTATAAGATGCATAGTATCTACCCATTGAACAGTGCTTACTAATTGCTTTACTAATTTCTTTTTAATATCTATATAATCGGTATAGGCTCTTGCATCAACATTTGAGATAATTATTTCTTCACTTTTTTTAAAATTATATTTATCTATTTCACTTTTAAATAACTCAGCAGCATGAGACATCATAGGACTATGAAAGGCACCCTTTACATTTAATAACTTTACAGAAACTCCATCTTTATTCAGATCATTTAAAGCATTTTTTACTAAAGATTCAGATCCTGAAATTACAATTTGTTTTTCACTATTGTAATTTGAGACATTTAATATACTTTCCTCATTATTATGCTTAGCACAATAATCTTCTATATCACTTTTATCGCCGCCTATTATAGCTGCCATAGTTCCACCTTCCGAATACTCCCCCATAAATGTTCCTCTAGCTCTTACTAATTTTAATGCATCTTTAAAATTTAACACACCAGAACAAGTTAACGCTGAATATTCTCCAAGACTATGCCCAGCAAAAATTTTAGGTTTAATACCATATAATTCTTTAAAAACTTCATACATTGCAACACTAGTAGTTAATATTGCAGGCTGAGAATTTTCAGTTTTCCTAAGTTCAACCTCATCTCCTTCAAAACACATTTTTATTAAATCAAAATTCAAAACATCATTAGCAATTTCATATATCTGTTTAGCAGTTTCAAAATTATCATATAACCATCTACCCATTCCAATATATTGAGATCCCTGCCCTGAAAATACACACGCTATCTTACTCATTTTCCACCTCACTAACATCTGATTCAAAATCATCATTAACAATTTCTAATGCATACATAAATTTATCAATCACTTCACTTATGGCATCGAAATCAATTCTTGATTCACTAATTTTAAAGTTTATTGTATTATCTTTGTCTGATATCCAAATATAAATATCTATATCCTTATCATCAAAATACACATATCCATCCATACTATAAACAATCACAATCTTGTTGTTTCTATCATTACAAACAACTTTATCTACATCAAATAAATTTATATTACTTGATATTTTACTTTTCACTTCATTAAATAAGTCATCTAATTCACTAAAATCATCAACATTTATACTAATAGAATTCATTTGTTTCATATCGTTTAACAAAATTTCTATATTAGTTTTTTCGGTTCTAATTATCTGTGATATTACACTAATATAGATAGATAAAAATAAAGTCTTCTTATCTTTGTTAGAAATTAAATATTCATACTTTGATATATCTTCACTTATTTTTCTCAATGCCTTTGATTTACTTTGAACATCTTTTATAAAACCATCATTAAAACTATTGCTACATATGTATCGTGTATTTTTACTATTAATCTTTGTTTCTATAAGTTTTGTAAGTTTTCTAATTGTTGGTGCCTGAAATATATCTGTTATTAAAATTTTATTTCCATAAATATTCTGTATTTCTCTCATTATAATTGTAACAAGTTTTGAGTTTCCGCCTAAATCAAAGAAATTATCATCTAACCCTATTTTTTTAATTTCAAGAGCTTCTGCCCATAATATAGTTATTACCTTTTCTACCTTAGTCTCTGTATTTTTCTTTGGTATTTTCATTTGTCTTAATTTTCTTATTTTATTTATGAAGCAATCATATTGACCAGTTCTGTAGTTTTCAAACATTTTAAATCTTCTAAGCTTACCACTATAAGTTCTTTCAAACTTTTCTAATGGGATTATTTCTGAAATATATAAACCTATTTTCCTATAAACAGACTTTTCAATTTTATCTACAATATCCAAAAATTTATTATCAGAAAAGTCTTTTTCATATTTTACAAAGACACATACCTCATCTGTTTGAAGTTTTTCACTAAAGCCTCCAAAAACAGCTATTCTTCCCTTTACAAGTGGTACATTTTCTTCTATTACTCTTTCAATATCATATGGATAATAATTTTGACCATTCACTACTATTAATTCTTTCGATCTTCCAGCAATAATTAAGTTCTCCTTATCCATAAAACCTAAATCTCCAGTATTAAACCACCCATCTTCTAAAAAACTTGAATTATCACTTGAATTATAATAACCTTTGACAACTCCGCTTCCACGTATTTGAATATTTCCAATATAAAAGTCATCTAACTCTCTATTATTTTCATCACATATTCTTAACTCACAACTACTTATTGCATGTCCTACGCTAACTAATTCTATAGCAAAATTATCATCATCCGTAAATTCTACCTTATCTCCTAATGTCATCTTTTCTCTATTAATCTTATAATATCTAATTTTCTCACCAACAGATGGAAGAGTAACTACACATGTTGCTTCTGCGCACCCATATCCAGGATACATTGCTTCAAGTGATAAATTATATTTTTTCATACTTTCTAAGAACTCCGTACAAAGCTTATAACTTATAGGTTCTGCGCCATTGAGTATTGTCTTTACACTTGATAAATCCCAATCTTTAAATTTTTCTTTACATTTCAATAAATATTGATATCCAAAATTAGGTGAATATAATCTTGTAGCTTTATACTTATTAGTTTTATCTAACCAAGATGTTGGATTTTCTACGAACATATCCTTAGACATTAAATACATTTTCGCATTCCTATAAACTCCTACAAGAAATACATTTATTAACGCAAAGTTATGGGTAAATGATAACCAGTTTAAAATCACATCATCTTTAGTAATTTCTTGACGCTCTGATACTGCATGAACATGATCACAAATTTGACTATATAATATTGGTACACCTTTAGGAACTCCTGTTGTTCCTGATGAAAATTGTATAAATGATATGAAATCATTTTCTTCGCCCCTATAATAATTATCATCTCTGTATTCAAAATAATCTTCACTATAATTACTAACATCCAAGTTAACATATCTCTTACTAATATCATTTATCAAATCTTTATTTTCATATTCATTAGTTACTATTTGTTTATAATTACCTTCATCAGTTATTAAATATGGTTTTTTTAGCATTCTCCATACATTTATAGTCCTTTTATAACTTTCTGAATTTTCAACTATTCCTAATGGAATAAAAGTTATTTTTTTTAATTGACAAGCAAAAAATACAGAAATATATTTTTCTATATCCTTTGATTCAAAGATAATCTCATCTCCTTCTTTTATGTTGTTATCTCTAAACTTACTAATATACTTTAGGGAGTTTAAATAAAACTTTTTGTACGGTATGAATTTTTCATCATTGAAATTGTTTGATATAACCATTCCATTTTTAACATCTTTACAATTTTCCAAGAAACTGTGTATTAAATCAGCCTTTCTATACATTTTCGCCCTCCCTCTTGCATATTTTATGCAATACAGGTATTATTATACTTTTTTTTAAAATTATTGTCAATGATTGTTTATCATTCACTCGCTCTAATTTATCTGCTTAATAATTTCAAAAAAAACATAATTGTTATTATAAAATAGTTTTTTTTGCAATATACCTTTTTTAATTCTCCGAAAACTCTTAGTTTAATACTATTATTGTAATAATTTTTGAAAATAAAAAATCATCTTACAAGCCAGTATTATATCAATACTGATTTATAAGATGATTTTCAATGTATTACCCTATCTTTACATTTAACATTTTTGATAAATATTTTTCTATATATAATATCTTTTTTTTTATATCCATATCGCATTTTAATATTCCAAATACGCCATAAATTATGAATCCAACCATAGAGTCTACATTATCAATTTTTTCTATAAAATCATTTTCTTCAAGTTCTATTAAGAGTTCTTTAACTGCATCATATATAGAATCAATTATTTTTAATTCAATCTGCTCGTGTAAAAGTTCATTTCCTTTTCTATGATAATATAAATCTACGCCTTCTGGATCATCCAATCTAATCATAATTTTTCGTAAACGGTCTATTTTCTCATAAATAGTGATATCTTTATTGCTTATAGTGTCAATAAATTCTTCACTACATTCATTTGCATAGTTATCCATAGCATTATCAAATAATTCCTGCTTAGACTTAAAATATCTATAGCACAATCCTTGAGCTACACCTATGCTATTAGCAATATCACCTATAGAAGTTCCTTCATAGCCTTTTTCTAAAAACATTACCTTAGCTACGTTTAGAATCTCTTTTTTTCTTATCTCTGGTGGCTTTGAAATTCTGTTCACTTATATCACTTCCTTTACATATACTATATATTACTATAATATATGCAAGGTTTATTTTTCAAGCCTTATTTTACACTTTTAACCAAATAAGTTCTATCATTTACAAGGTTAAAGTCAATATGTCTAAATTTATTCAAACTTAACATACTACATATCTCTTTTTCTGAATACATTTTAACATCTCCACAGTTCATTAAATTTAACTTTAATAGAAAATTCATAATATTTCTTGTAATTAGAGGCTGCCAGCAATCACCTAATATGAATATTCCTCCATCTTTTAAAACTCTATTAAACTCTCTCAATACGCCTTCTGGATTAGGATAATGATGAAATGAATCATTACATATTATTACATCAAATGATGAATTAGAATAAGGTAGGTTTTCCGAATCCCCCAAAATCAAATCTGCATTATCCTGAAGTTTAACTTTTGCTTTTTCTAACATTTTTTCTGATATATCTATTCCATAAAGCTGTGCCTCTCTATATTTATCATGAAGCATCTTTAATACATTACCTGTTCCACATCCAACATCAAGAATTTTCTTTCCATCTAGATTACCTGTTGCCTTAATAATATGATTATAAATTTTTCTTGCATGCTCACTATTAAAATCCTCATCATATGTCCAAGCTTGTTTATTAAAACTATCTCTTGACTTTTTTTTATAATCCATATCAATACCTCCATATTATATTAAGCAACACCTAGCTTCATTTCTTCTTTTATCTTTTTTGTTAAAACAAGTTTGTAATAAATAAGAATTGTTACCATAGCTGCTAAATGACTAATTAATACTGCAATCCATATTCCATTAGTTTTTAGCGAAGTATTAGCAAGTATTTTTGCTAATGGCATACGAACTATACAATAATAGAAAATCATGAAATACATAACAACAGCAGGATTTCCACTTCCATTTATAATTCCCAATATACAGTTACTTATTGCATTGCATACATACCCTATAAATATTATTAAAAAATAACTACGTACGATAGTTATAACTTCATCACTTCGTACAAATGCATTAGAAATATATCCTGAACATAAAGTTACAATCAAAGCCAATACAAAAGTACTAACAATTCCATAAAGAAGTCCAAAACGCAAGTATTCTTTTGCTTTTCCAACTTTTTTAGCTCCTACGCACTGACCTGCTGCAACAGTTAATGCCATATTTAAAGCCATAGCTGGATATAATAATATCCCTTCAACTTTACCACAAATACCAAACCCTGCTATAACTGAAACACCAAATCCTCCCACAATAGAAGTTACAAAGCTTGTGCTAACAGCTGGAATACACTGTTGGATAATAGAAGGTATAGATTTTTGTAAAAGCAGTTTACATATACTTGTATCAAAGTCTTTTAATCTTACCTTTATGAACTTATGCTTTTTAAAATATACAATCATACATACAACCATAATCCCCTCTGATAATACAGTTGCAAAAGCTGCTCCCTTTATACCTATTAATTTTATAAATATTGGGTCTAAAATTATATTCAAAACAGAAGAAATAGCTAAAAACTCCATTTGAACGACTGAATTACCCAAGCTTCTTGCAATGGCAGATAAATATAGAAATATATTTACAAAAATAAATCCACATAAATATATAACTAAATATGATTTACTTCCATCAAATATATCTGCAGGTGTATTTAATAAATTCAATATAGGATTAACAAGAATAATACATAACACAGAAATTATAATACTTGAGAAAACTGATAATATTACTGCTGTTGATATAGATTTATTTTTTCCCTCTTCATCTTTTGCCCCAAAAAATTTAGAAATTAATATTGATGTTCCATTAGATCCTCCCATTGCTACTGAAGTTAAAAGTAATACTATTGGATAAGATACAGTTAATGCTGCAACCGCTTCTTCCCCCATTAAATTTCCTACCCATAAGGTGTCAATTATATTGTAAGCTATAGTTAATAAGAAACTCATAAATATTGGTACTACCAATCCTAAAAGCAATTTAGAAGCATTTCCGCTTGTAAAATCTCTTTTTAAATTTTTCATTTATTTTCCTCCTCTTTAAATCTTTAACTATATTATAGCACTTAGTGAGTAAAAGTCAATGAATTTTATTCATTCATTAACCTTATCCTGTAAATTTTTCATCACTTTACTTAGTGGTGTTATTTTCTCTTAACCTTCTAAATAACTTTCCTTAATAAAATCTAATTATATTATAAAAGTATGACAAAGTGGCTTACGCTACACTTTATTGATTCTTTTGCAGCTTACAATTATTTTTTAACATATTCAGCAACCTACATACCAAAAAGCCAGTAATAATCAGTACTGGCTTTCAAAAAAATTTAAATTTTCTATGTGTTAAAAAAAGTCGTATCTAAATGATCTTCAAATCATTTAGATACGACTCTTTATAAAGCAAACCTTATTCTATTATTCCATTGCTAAGAATTCCACTTTTTCAACTTTGTCTAACTTAGATATCTCCTCAACTAAGGTGCTAATATCACCTTGCAAGTTACTCATATCAATAGTTAAACTAACATATGCATATCCGTTTAGTGGAATACCTTGATTAATTGTAAGAACACTACCACCCACACTTGATATATAATTCAATATGCCTGATAAAACTCCAGTTCCATCAATTATTGTCATATTAAAAGAAGCTTTATGTCCCTTAGGACTTTCAGAAAACTCAAACACATAATCTCTATACTTATAAAATACACTTCGGCTTACTCCTGCTAATTTTGTTGCCTCAGTTACTTCCTTTACTTTTCCTTCTTTCAATAACTTTTTCGCTTTTACAACTTTTTCATATACATCTGGTAAAACTTTTTTATCAATTATGTAAAAATTTCCTTGCATTATTTTTCACCTTCTAGAACTACTGCCCCTAACCTGTCGACAAAAAGTTCATGAATATCCCAATGGAATTGTTTCGCCTCCAAAAATTTACTTAATTCATAATTTATTTTATTATTTTCTTTCTTTGCAACTGTCATTATTGTAGGACCTGCTCCACTTAAATAAGACGCTATTGCCCCAACTTCAAAAGCCTTATTCTTAACTTCGTCAAATCCTTTAATTAACTTACTTCTATACTTCTCATGAAAACAATCTCCACATGCATTTTTAAGTAAATCAAAATTTCCATTAGCCATAGCTGCTACTAATAATGCTGCTCTACTTACATTATATACTCCATCTCTTAAAGATATTTTCTTTGGCAGAACTTCTCTTGCATCACTTGTAGAAAGTCTAAAATCCGGTATAATAGGAACAAACTTTATTCCTTCATGAACCTTTATCTTTTCATAGTATACCTTATTATCCTCTGTCATAGCAACAATCATTTCACCAAGCAATGCTGGTGCAACATTATCTGGATGTCCTTCTATTTCTACTGCCATCTCAAGTAATTCATCTTTAGAAAATTTATCACCAATAATTTTATTTGCTCCAACTAGTCCCCCAACAATACAGCTAGAGCTACTTCCAAGACCTCTTGAAATTGGTATGTCTTGTGATATTGATGATATTTCTAATCCCTTTGGTTTATATCCTGCTTTATCAAAACATTTCATCATTGACTGATAAACTATATTATCTTTATTACAAAATTCCTCTGGAAAACCATTGAACTTTAATCCTTCATCTATTTCATCAAATGCAAATACGTTATAAATATTCAATGCTATTCCCAAAGAATCAAATCCTGGTCCCATATTAGCTGAAGTAGCTGGTACCCTAACTTTTATCATATTTAATATCCCCTATTTTAAATAAGACAAAATAGCCTTTTTCATTTCATCTTTATCCCACACTTCATCATGTAGAATAGCTTTCTTATCTAGACCTTTAAGGTTATTAGGTATTTCAACCTTAGTTACTTCATATAGTTTATCTAATACTTCAAAATCATTTAGACCGTCAACATTTATGTTTAAAGCAGAACATATGCTTCTTGGAAACTTATATGGACTAGCTGTTGATGCAATAAGCACCTTTCTATTGTCATTAGTTTCCTCAACATATTTGTCATATACAGTTTTTGCAACTGCAGTATGTGTATCTATTAGATAGCCCTCATTTTTATATTCATTGCTTATTGTTTCTGCTACTTCTTCTTGAGTTGCAAAATTTCCATAGAACTCATTTATAAAATTCTTAACACTGTCTGATACTTTATAAACACCATCATTCATTAGAGAGTTCATAAGCTTCTTAACTTCTTCTCCATTTCTTCCTGTAGCCTCAAATAATAATCTTTCTAGATTTGAAGATACTAATATATCCATAGATGGAGATTCTGTTAATATTAATTCTCTACGCTTATCATATGTACCTGAATTAAAGAAATCAGTTAAAACCTTATTTTCATTTGATGCACATATAAACTTATTAATAGGAAGTCCCATTTGTTTAGCATAATATGAAGCTAAGATGTTTCCGAAATTACCTGTTGGAACTACAACATTTATTTCTTCTCCTTCTTTTATTTCTCCTTGTTCTACTAGTTTAAAATATCCATAGAAATAATAAACTATTTGTGGAACAAGTCTTCCTATGTTTATTGAGTTAGCAGAAGATAATACATAACCCTTTTCCTTTAATTGTTCTTTAAACTCTTCATCACCAAAAATTATTTTCACTCCTGTTTGTGCATTATCGAAGTTTCCTTCTATTCCATATACCTTTACATTATTACCTTCTTGAGTTACCATTTGTCTTTCTTGAATTGGACTAACTCCATGTTTAGGATAGTAAACTATTACTTTAAATCCTTCTACATTACTAAAACCTTCTAAGGCAGCTTTACCAGTATCACCCGATGTTGCTGTTAATATAACTACTTCATCCTTTAATGAAACTGCTTTTTTAGCTCTCTTCATAATTTGTGGTAAAAATAATAATGCAGCATCTTTGAATGCACTTGTTGGCCCATGATATAATTCTAAAAATCCATTTTTAACTTCTACATTAAAACGATTAGTATATGCATCATTTATAGCCTCTTTTAAATCTTTTTCATCTATATCAGTGAAAAATTCTTTTATAATTTTAAAAGCTAATTCTTCATATGATAAAGATTTTTCATTTTTTAGTGAATCATAAAGTTTAGGAAAAGATTCTGGAACATATAATCCTCCGTCTTTTGCTATACCTCTTATTATTGCATCTGCAGATTTAATACCTGCTTCTAATCCCCTTGTACTTTGAAATTTCATTCTATTTTCTCACCTCAAGTATATAAATTTATGAAATTCTGCTAAATTTTTTCTCTATATAAATAATATCATGTTCATTCTATAAAAACAAGTGTTTTTATTAGAAAAACATGATATTATCAAAATTATAAATTCATTAAAATTATTGCTCCTTTTATAGAAACATGATGGTCTTTAACAAATTTTTTTGCTTCTTTAATTTTTAATTTAAACACTTCAATATCTTCATCATCTTCAATATTATCTGTAGAAATATCTCCTTCTACAACCATCTTTACTATAGCAGTAGTTTCATCAGTTAAACCAACAGATGTATAACTAGGTTTTAAATACAATTCATAACTTTTAGCTTTTAAACCAGTTTCTTCAAACAGTTCTCTCTTAGCCGCCTCTTCAATTGTTTCACCTTCATCTATAATACCAGCTGGCAATTCATATAAGTAATCTGAAATTGCTGGTCTAAACTGTTTTAACATAATTACCTCATCATTTTCAGTTACAGGAATTATCATAACTCCATCACATTTATCATGATCTTTAGTTACACATGCTAAATTTTCTCTTGTTCTTCTACTAGCTACATAATAATCTTTTGGATGTCCTTTTCTATTTATTAATTTAAGTTTATACATGTTTAAAAACTTACTATTTGTTAGCTGAACAATATCTATTAATTTCATTTATACCTCTCCTTTTAAGCAAATCTTTCTATATTTACACTTACTACATTTTTTTATGTTATTACACTTTATAAAATCTTCCTTAGGCTTTGGAATATTATTTTCACTATCCTCAACCATAGCATCTATAACATTTAAGTCTAACTTTATCTTTTCTTTAATAATATCTATATCGTCATTAGTAAATTTATACTCAATATAATCATTTAATAGCAGATACTCTACTCTACATTTGGTTTTTTCTATTGGTATATTATATTTATTCATTACATATAAAACATAGACCATAAGCTGTTCTGAATCATATTCACTTATCTTTCCTGTTTTCCAATCTACTATTACATAATTATCATCTTTATCTATATATAATAAATCTAGAAGTGCAAAAACCTTAACTCCATGAATCATTATATAATCAAAATTTCCTTCATCTACTTCAAGTATTTGTTTTGCAGATGTTTTTATTTCCTCATAGGTTATAGAATCCATAAATCCCTTTGCACAGTATTTTACTTTTTCTTTTATTTCATCTATCTTTTCACCTTCAAGTTTTTCTCCATAATAATATTCTTGAAGCATTTCACCTCTAGGATAATCATCCCATTCTCCAGTATTAAATTTTTCTATACTTTCCTTTACAACTTTATTTAATTTATTTCTAATGTATCTATCTATTTTATTCTGATCACTCTCCCACTTATTTTTTATAATATCTCTTATAAGTTCATGAAGCTTATCTCCAAATACAAGTGTAATATTAGTTAATTTCTTTAATCTCCAAGCACTTTTTGCTTCATCTGAAGATTCATAAAGCCATCCATTATGCGAACCATAATAGGTATAATAATACTCTCTAAGGCAGTTTTGTATAACCTTCATTTTTGAAATACTCCATGATTTTTCAGGATATTTCCTCACTTCATAGTTACTCATTCTGTCTTCCCCCTGTCCGATATAACTTTATTATACTCTATTTCTTCTAAATTATATATTTTACCCAAAATTATCATTTTCCTTTAATTTGTATCTCATTATGTACTTATCTCTCCTATTTACTTATAATATATTTAAGATGAATTTTATTAAGGAGAATAATCAGATGATTAAAAAAAACTTCCTATTAAAAAATATAAAAAACTTTAAATTCTTAGGAGTATGTGATAACTTATCGAAACACTTTAACTGTAATGTTCAATTTTTCAGATTCATATTTATTTTTTCTGTAATCTTAAACTACAAGTTTGGAGTTATAAATTACATAACCCTTTTTCTTATTACAGATAAACCAAAAATCTAACATATTGCTATTTTCTGTGAAGATGTTAAAATTATAGAGTCGGTATTTTTTATAACTTAAATAAATATAATTTTCTCTAAATGTGCCGAATTATATCCAGGATGGAATGAGAACGGAGGACTAGAAAAATGGAAAAAGCAAACAAAAAATCAAATGTACGAAAGCTGACTGTTGTAGGAATGCTTTCAGGTATATGTGTATTTATGGGACTTAGCGGAATTGGCTTTATTCCTCTCCCATTTATGAAAGCTACAATTATGCACATACCTGTAATTATTGGAGCAATTTTAGAAGGGCCTATTGTTGGAGCAAGTGTTGGACTTGTATTTGGATTATTTTCTATATACCAAAATGCAACAGCGCCAACTCTTTTATCACCAATCTTTATGAATCCTATAGTTGCAATAGTACCAAGAGTATTAATTGGTATTGTATCCTATTACTCATATATAGCAGTAGTAAATAAATTCAAAAAACCTCAAATTGCCTATGGAGTCTCTGCATTTTTAGGTACTCTTACAAATACTGCAGGTGTATTAGGGTTAACATATATTCTCTTTTCAAATCAATATGCAGCTTTAAAAGATGTAAGTAATGATGCAGTTGCCGGAATATTAGGCGGTATTGCCTTAACTAATGGTATTCCTGAAGCAGTAATCTCAATATTAATAGTTATTCCAGTTGTAACTGGACTATTTAAAATGTATAAAAGAAAAAAATAATGTACATTTTTCCTATAATACCTATTAAATCATAGTTTATATATTTAGGCTCTGCACATAATACTAGTGTAAGGTCGATAAGACCTGACAAAAAATAAAACCTAGTTTAGAGGAGGAATTTATTATGTCACAAAACAGCGCATTAGTACCAGAAGCAAAAAATGGATTAGCAAAATTTAAAAATGAAGTAGCTAATGAGATGGGCGTACCATTCACTGACTATAACGGAAATCTTTCTTCAAAACAATGCGGTAGTGTTGGCGGAGAAATGGTTAAGAGAATGGTTGAACAATACGAAAACGGCATAAAATAATAACCAAAACTAAATAAGGCAAAAAGATAGGTATCTTGAGGAATAATAAATATCATTCCACAAGATACCTTTTAATTTTAATAATTTAATCCCATTCAACTCTACATTCATTTAACAAATTAAAAAGGCCTAAATCATATACATTTAAATTTATATTCTCTTTTAACAACTGGCTGATAACTTCATCTTTTTCATCTTGGAACATTCCAGATTCCTGTATTTTTAATATAAAATCATCTAAATTAAAAATCTGACACTCACCATTTTCAACACCTTCAATTATTCCTACATCATTTTGTTCAGTATACATATCAAATTCACCATCTGCTCCACTGTGAACATGCTCTAACATATCAACTATATCATATTGATATATTGTTCCTCTTGCAGAATCAATATCTTTGTATCCTCTTAGTTCTCCTGATGGCATTAATAATACATAGTCATTTACGGCTGTGATATATTCCATAACGAAAACCTCCTAAAATGCAGAGAACATTAGCTTTATATCTAATGTTCTCTTTATTTTTACAATATTATTTTCTGCATTTTAAGATTTTTGATACAAGCTATATTTACCTTGTAGAAAGTGTTAATTCTTCATTCTCTCCGTCTACTACTACTGTTGAGCCATTATGAACATCACCTTTTATAATTTTTCTAGCTAAGCTGTTTTCAAGGGTATTTTGGATATATCTCTTAAGTGGTCTTGCACCATACACAACATCATATCCTTCCCTAGCTAGTATGTCTTTTGCATTTTCAGTAACTTCTAGGGTTATATTCTTATCTTTTAATCTATTTCTAACTTCATCTAAGAATATATCAATAATCTTCTTAATACCTGTTTCAGATAATGGTTTAAACATAATAGTATCATCAACTCTGTTTAAGAATTCAGGTTTAAATTTACTCTTTAAAGCCTGCATTACAAGTTCTTTACTTTCACTACTTATTTCATCTTCACTTGTATTATCTAAAAGATACTGTGATCCTATATTAGAAGTCATAATTATAATTGTATTCTTAAAATCAACTGTCTTTCCTTTGTTATCTGTTAATCTTCCATCATCTAATATTTGAAGGAACATATTAAATACATCTGGATGAGCCTTTTCTATTTCATCAAAAAGTAAAACTGAATAAGGTTTTCTTCTAACAGCTTCTGTTAATTGACCTCCTTGTTCATATCCTACATATCCTGGAGGCGCTCCAACAAGTCTAGACACTGCATGTTTCTCCATATACTCAGACATATCTATTCTAATCATAGCATCTTC
>CAKVFO010000019.1 GCA_934746785.1 uncultured Clostridium sp.
GTTTTTTATTTTCTACGTATAGCTAAAAGCTTTTTAGAACCACAGGTCAAACCTGTGGTATTCATTAAAGACAATAAAAGCTATCTGTTTCTTTTGAAAACAGATAGCTTTTATAACTCTAATTGCAATAAATTTTTATTGCATCACTTAAAAATTGTGCTAATCCATACTTTATTTTATCTATGTTATTTTTGAATCTCTCATCACATACATACATTTCTCCAAGAGATTTAAATATTTGTTTGCTGCAATTATATAAATTCTTGCTTATATAATTTCTCCACTCTTCAACAAGCTCTTGAACTTCATTACTGCCTGGATCTAAATCCATCTTATCTGAAATTCGTTTAAAAATATCTAACATTTCCTTATTTAAATTATTCCAATCTCCTTTCTTATAGTTAAATGTCTTATTCTTATATTCTCTATAAGCATCAGTTTTTCCGTACTTATCTTTTACCTCTTCTTTATATTTATTAATTTCATCACTATTAAATCCATCAAACATAATTTTCTCATTCATCGCTATACCCTCCTCCATATTATTTATTGTATTATCAACTGTATTAATTATCCTCTTTAGTCTTCTAACTTTCTCTTCTAAAAGTTTCTTATGATTATTTAAAGCTTCTTTCTTATCAAAATTAGGATTATCTAATATTTCCTTAATTTCATTAAGATTAAAGTCTAATTCTTTAAAAAATAATATTTGCTGCAATCTTTCCAAGTTTTCTAAAGAATAAAGCCTATATCCCTTTTCTGTTACTGAATCAGGAGTTAATAATCCTATATAATCATAATGATGCAGAGTACGCACACTTGTTCCAACAATATCAGCAATGTCTTTAACCTTATACAATCTGATAAATCCTCTCTTTCTGTATATTTAAGATCTTTTATAAATTAATCATAAACTATTACGTAAGGTCATAGTCAATATAAAATTTACTTTATATGTATAAAACTTTAAGGAATTATTAAATCTCAGAGTTATATGGTTAAGAAAAAGGTACAGCTAATATATGTTAGCTGTACCTTTTTGCGTAATGCTTAAAATGGCAAGTTAAGCCCTTTACTTCTTTTTCTTTTTCTTTTTACCTTCGCTACACGAATTCATCTTTTTTTCTAGTTCTTGCTGAGAGGAGCAAGAACAATGTTTTTTCACTCATAGCAGTTTCTACCTCCCAAGCAATTACATTATTATTATCTGTTAATTTCAATTTTTAATTCAATAAATTATTTTAACTCAATCGTTTCGTATTTTGTGATAATAATATTGAATTTATTCCAAATTTATGCAAATATGTATATGAAAGATTTTGAAAAGGAGGTTGTCATTATGAAAGACGAAAAGATTTTATCAAATGAAGAACTACTAGAAATTACAGGAGGAAAATTTAATTAGGTTTCTAAGTCAACTAAACCATTTACTCCAATCATTTCAATTTCACCAGTAATGGCATTATATGCTGTTTACCCAAACTTTAAAGATAAATAATTATTACTGAGAACAAAGTGGCTTCTTGCGCTAAAAAGCGCGGCATCAGCCACTTTGTCAGCCATCCAAAAGATTCTAAAAGCAAAATAATTTCCTATTAAAATTTAATTTAATTATTTTGCTTTTATGGTTCTTTTGGGGAATTACAATTATTTTTTTTAACGTATTAAGATCCGAAAGCCAGTAATAATCAGTGCTCGCTTTCAAAAAAGGTTTTGAATTTCCTATACGTAAAAAAACCGTAAGCATTTCGCTTACGATCTTTATGGCAGGGGCACTAGGACTCGAACCCAGAACCAATGGTTTTGGAGACCACTACTCTACCAATTGAGCCATACCCCTAAGACAAAATTTATTATATCGCATTTCATTTTAAAAATCAACTATTTATTATCCTTTAAGTCTATAAAATCATAAAATATCTTATAATTACTTTCAATCAACTCTTCTATACTCATTTTTTTATCATATTTTACGAAATTAGCAACTTTAAATCCTTCTTCAATAAAAACTGTCTTTTCATCTTTTAAAACTATTACTTTACTAGAATCAATTTTATTATCTTCAACATACTGTTTAACACTTATATGGTCTGGAAGTTTTACTGTATTTATAGATAATGATTTATAAAAATAATCAATATTATTATCTAGAGAAATAAATACATATTCACCTAAGTCCTTCTTATTTTCTCTTACTTCAGATATAAACTTATTTAACTTTTTAATTATTTCATTATAATTATTTTCATATAAATCTCTATTTTTAGGATCTTTATCTTGTATAGCTGACTTTATATTGTATAATAAAATCTTATATTCATCTATTCCAGTATAGAAATAAGGATTAACTTTTGTCTCCTTATTTACTTCCATATTAATCATTCTAATTCCCCTAGTTATATCTATTGTTCCTACACTACTCTTATTCAATTTAGATATAAGTTCCGAGCACCATTTATTCAAAGCACTTCCACTATATAGAAACAAATCCATGTTAGATACATTCTTTACTATATTATCATTTGTTATAAAGTTTACGCTATCTTCTTCATCTGTAAAAATATATTGAATGTTATGCTTGTCCCCAACTAATGATTTTACCATTTCATATTCCATTTTATTAGTTGTAATTATATTCAAATATAAATCTCTATCTGAATCTCCTGCATCAACAATATTAGATACTGTAGGATTTGAAAAAGTTCCTAAGCCTAAAAACAATATAAAAGTTATAATTAGCATTGCAAAAGTTAATTTCTTCATCCTATCACCTCCGAAAACCTCCATAATATTTCTTTATAATTATATCAATCTTTCCTTTAAATATATATACATAATTATTAATCCTATATTTTTTTCTATATTATCTTTATTTTTCTCTATAATACTTTCTTTTTATTCAATTTTGGATAAAATAATAGATAGAGTTAATTTTTGAAGGGAGTCACTTATGGAATTTCAAGTAAATAGTATAAAAGAAACTAGTAACATAGGGTTTCAATTAGGTAAATTATTAAATTCTGGTGATATTATCTGTCTAACTGGAGATTTAGGAACAGGAAAAACTCATATAACTAAAGGAATAGCCAAAGGTCTTGGAATTAACGATACAATTACAAGCCCTACTTTTAATATTGTAAATGAATATAATAGCGGAAGATTAAAATTAAATCACTTTGATGTATATAGAGTAAGCGATCCTGACGAGATATATTCCATTGGTTTTGATGACTATATCTTCTCAGATGCTGTTTCTATTATTGAATGGGCTAACTATATTGAGGAAATACTTCCTAAAGAATATCTTCATATAAATATATCAAAAGATTTAGCAAAAGGTGAAAACTATAGAAGTATATCTATTAAGCCTTATGGTGATAAATACAATTATATTAAGGAGTTGAAAATATGATAATTTTAAGTATTGACTCGTCATCTAAAGTTGCAACTGCAGCTTTACTTAATAATGATGAAGTACTTGGGGAATACATTATAAATAATAAAAGAGAACATTCAGTTCTTCTAATGCCTATGATAGAAAACTTATTAAAAGATTGTAACTTAACTATAAATGATATTGATGGTTATGTTGTATCTAAAGGGCCTGGTTCATTCACTGGCTTACGAATTGGTATGGCTACAATTAAAGGCTTAAGTTTCGGCAGTTCAAAGCCTTATATAAGCATTTCTACCCTTGACGCATTAGCATATAGTTCAATTAACTTTAATGGTCTTATATGTCCTATAATGGATGCTTTAAGAGAAAATGTTTATACAGGTATTTATAAAAATAATAACGGAAAACTTGAAAATATTCTTGAGCCTACACCTATGGATATAGATGAATTAGTTACATTTATAAAAGATAAAAATGAGCCTGTCATCTTTACAGGTGATGCAATTTCAAAACATAAAAATTATATAAAAGAGCATCTTCCAAGTGCACAATTTGCACCAAATCACTTAAGTATAATTAGGGCTTCTTCACTTGGAGAATTAGGCCTTAATCTTTTAGAAGATGGTAAACATGATGACCCTAATTCAGCTCCTATTTACTTAAAACAACCTCAAGCTGTAAGGGAATTAGAAAGAAGGTTATCTATTAATGAGTGTAACGCTTAGTTTAATGGTGCAAGCAGATTTAACCGATGTTCTAGAAATAAGTACTCTTAGTTTAAAGGAATCTTGGTCATTAGATTCCTTTTCTAAAGAACTTACTAACCCTCTAGCAAAATATATAGTTGCAAAAAATAAAGACAGAATTATAGGATTTGCTGGCATATGGATTATAGTTGATGAAGGTCATATAACTAATATTGCTGTGCATCCTGATTATCGTAAAAATGGAATTGGAAGCAAATTAGTTAATTCTTTAATTGAAAATTCAAAACAATGGGGCTGTAATGCCCTCACTTTAGAAGTACGAGCATCTAATATTGCTGCTCAACGCCTATATAAGAAGTATGGTTTTGAAGAAGAAGGCATAAGAAAAAACTACTATAATGATAACAATGAAGATGCTATTATTATGTGGAAAAGATAAGAAAATTTAGAATTTCCTGTGCATATACACAGTGGCTGACGCCACGCTTTTTAATGCAGGAAGCCACTTTGTTACAGCCTGTCAAAAGGTTCTAAAAGCAAAATTGGAGATAGATTTAATGTTCTTGCTAATTCCTGCATTTGTGTTAAAATTGCATGAAGAGTCTTATCTATAGTGATAAGAACTCTTACAGCTTCTAATAGTAGAATTTTGGTCGAAGCATTATTAGAAAAGGTAATGTAAGGATACTTTCTTGTGCTAGAGCATATATTTGTTTTGCTTTTGTTTCACTATGACGGTATCCTTTATTTTTGGTCCATTTAAGATAACTATTTATAAATTGTTTTTCACTCTTTTTTAAAATTTCTCCTTAAATCTTTAGTAATTTTAAACCATCTACACTTATACAGTACCAAACCATCTACACTTATACAGTACCAAAAAGAGATTGTATCTGAATAATTATCCAAATACAATCTCTTTTTTGGTTTTATTTATCTAAATTTTATGAACAGCTTAATTTACTATAACAAAGTACAGAAAAAGTTTTTTATACTAAAGGCGAGGTTACGCGAATTAGATCCTTTAAGTATTTCATTATATGTATGCATTTTTACTTCGTCATATAAACTAAAAACTTGTTTTGCTGTATTATCATCGTTATACACTTTCCAATAACCACACAACAAACATTTCTTCTCAGTGCAGTTCATAAAATCTTTAACATCTTTAATAGGTATTCCTAAAAACAATCCTAGTTCATGAGGGCAATGATATAATTCATATCTTTCTTTCAACTTATAAATATGGCACTTAATATTATCCCCTTCATCATATCCCAGACTTTTTAAAAACATTTTATTCTCTTCTTTTAAAATGCTCTCTTCCAATTTAGCTTCATTATAAATTAATAGAACTAATAATTCTTTATTTTCTCTAAGTTCAATAAATTCTAATCCAATAAATCTTATAAAATCCATACCATATTTAATCCATTTATTATAACTATTACTCTTATCTTTTTTTAAACATATAGTTGATGCTGGCTTTATACCTGCTAATACTTGAGATATATTTATAAGAAGAAAATTTTCAATAAATTCCTTATCATTCATTGAATTTAATTTATCATATAACCCTACATTACTCATAACTTTATATTATAATGCAGCTATCTTTCTACCGAATTCTCTACATTCTTCTTCTGAATCACCTTCTGGTGCTTCTTGAACTATTAATGGCTCTAAAGATGTGTCACATCCATTATCACTCATAAATTCTTCGAAGTTTCTCATCCATTCTCCGTCTCCCCATCCATAAGATCCGAATAATGCTGCCTTCTTACCTCCAACCTTTGAAATTAATTCATCAACAAATGGTTGGAATTCACATTCTTCTAAAACTTCAGCTCCCATTGCTGGACATCCTAAAACAACAACTTCTTCATTATTAAATACATCTGAATTAACTTTATCTACTGATAAAACTTCAGCTTGTTTACCTTTTTCAACTATTCCTTCAGCAATTAGATTTGCCATCTTTTCTGTATTCCCTGTTCCTGACCAATAAACTATTTTCATTAATTACCATCTCCTTATAACCTAATTCAAATTGAAATTCATTCTCAATAAAATAATAACTACTTTCTCCATATTTGTCAATAAATATTTTATGCGTATCCTAATAAACTTCCTATTTGATAAACTAGTACTGATGCTATCCATGCCACTACAAAAGTATATACAGCTGAAAATATTGTCCACTTCCATGAATTTGTTTCTCTTTTTATTGCTCCTAAAGCCACTAAACATGGTGTATATAGCAATGACATAACCATAAATGATATAGCTGATAAAGGTGTAAATATTCCTTGAATTGCAGTTACTAATTCTGGTCCTTCTTCAACTCCAGCATAAATCAATCCCATTGTTCCTATTACAGATTCCTTAGCTAATATACCTGTTAATAAAGACACTCCTGCCTGCCATGTTCCAAATCCTGCTAAAGTAAATATAGGTGCAATAACTCCTCCTATCATTCCTAATACTGATGCTTCACTATTAGCTTCTACTCCTGCTGGGAAGTTTGATAAGAATGTAAGTAAAATCATTACAGGTAATATGATAACTCCTGCTTTCTTAAAAAATGCTCCTGCTTTATCCCACATTAAAATAGCAACATTTTTAATAGATGGAACTTTATAAGTTGGTAATTCCATAACAAAGTATGATGTATCTCCTTTAAATAGAGTTTTACTAAATATTTTCCCCATTATAAGTGCTACAATAATACCAGTTGCATATAATCCAAATAATATTAATGCTTGATATTCATCGAAAAATGCTTCTATAAATAATGCATAAATAGGCAATCTTGCTCCGCAGGATACAAAGGGATTTATAAGTATAGCTATCATTCTATCTTTCTTATTCTCTAAAGTTCTTGTAGACATAATACCTGGTACATTACACCCTGATGCTACTAACATAGATACGAAAGTCTTTCCATGCAATCCCAAACTTCTCATCAGTCTATCCATTACATAAGCTGCTCTTGCCATATAGCCGCTATCTTCAAGAAGCCCAATTAAAAAGTACATTACCATAATTAAGGGCAAAAATGAAAGAACGCTTCCTACTCCACCAAATAATCCGTCTCCAACTAAGCTCACTAATAAATCTGGTGCTCCTAAGTTTGCCAAGGCCTCTGTTACTGATTCTCCTAAACCAGCAATAAATTCATCTACAAAATCTTGTAGTGCTGATCCTACCTTAAATGTTATTTCATACATTATAAGCATAACTAGTGCAAATATAGGAATTCCTAAAAACTTATTCGTAACTACTCTATCAATTTTATCTGATAAAGAATCTTTCTTTTTAGTTTCCCTTATTACAATACCATTAAGCATACTTGATATAACATTATATCTTTCATTGACTATTGCCATTTCTGCTTCAAAACCAATACCATCTTCAATATTTTTGCATGACACATCAAGTTGATTTTGTAACTTTTCATTTTCATTAACATTCAAATCATTTTTTATATGCTCATCATTTTCTAATAACTTTAATGCCGCCCACTGCGATGAATATGATTTAGAGTTACTACTTCCTTCAATAACCTTTGATAGATTATTAATTTCTTCATTTATCTTAGGACCATAATTCACACTTAAACTTGGTTGCTTAACATTAAACTTAACGGTTTCTCTTATAAGTTCTTCAATACCTTCTCCCTTTAAAGCCACTGTAGGAATTACTGGAACTCCCAACCTTTTACTTAATTCTTTAATCTTTATGTTTATATTTTTATTTTTAGCTTCATCCATCATATTTAAGGCTATTATTACCTTTGCTCCAGCCTCAATAAGTTGAAGTGTTAAATATAAATTTCTTTCTATATTCGATGCATCAACAACATTAATTACTACATCTGGCTTATCATTCACAATATAATTTCTTGCAATAACTTCATCTTCTGAATAAGCTCCTAAACTATAAGTACCAGGTAAATCTACAACTGTATATTCTTTTCCATCAAATTTTAATATTCCTTCCTTTTTCTCTACAGTAACTCCTGGCCAGTTTCCAACATGTTGTCTTGCCTTTGTTAATTGATTAAATAAACTTGTTTTACCACAATTAGGATTTCCCGCTAATGCTATTGTCTTCATAATTATCCCCCTGAAATCTAATTCTATTATTATAAAATTAATCTGAAATCATAATTTGTTTTGCTGCATCTAAGTCCAATGCAAACCTACTTTCTTGTATAGAAATAATAAGATTTCTCCCATCATTTTTAACTATCTTTATTTTATTTCCCGATATAATTCCCAATTCTCTTAGCCTTTTTCCTGTATCATTCTTTAATGAAACTGCCTTAACCTCAACTTCTTTTCCCTCTACAGCCATATTCATAGGTACTATCATAGTAAAAACCTCCTATATTATTTTCCTGATACTACTTTAGCTTCATTATTTCTTAATGTAAGCTTATATCCTCTTACCATAATTTCAATAGGATCTCCTAAAGGTGCTTTCCCTATAACCTCTATTTCTACACCTGGAGTTATTCCCATATCTAATAACTTTCTTTTTACTGGACTATCTTTCTCAATATTGATTACTCTCATTTTATCCCCTATAGATAAATTATTTAATGTTTTCATATCACGCCTCCATTTTATTTATTAAATTCTTACCTTTATCAGTTATTTGCCATTTAACTGTTCTATCTAACTTTATTACTTTTCCACATCCACATGAACATTTTTCACAAGACTTGGAGGTACATTCATCTCCTATCTTTTGAATATATCCCATCATTTCAAGTCTAGCCTTCAAGTCTTCTACTACTGACTCTGGAATATTTAACTTATTAGCAATTGACTTAGTAGAAAAGTCTCCACTTCTACTTATAAATTCAAGAACTTTATTAAGCATACAAACACCCTCTTTTGGTAATATTTATTTTAAAACCTATTTAATTACATTGATATTATATTACAGTTGATATCTTTTTTCAAGTGATTGTATAAATCGTCTACTTAGATAAGTTAAAAATCTCCTTCATATTTAGCTTTATTACATAGTAATACCTCTAGCATATTCCCCTTACTTTTCCTATTTTATCTATACCACAACTTCCTTTATTTTTAATATTGTACCAACTATATAGTAGTTAAAATATGATTTTAGATTAATTAAACAAAAAATCGCTGTAAGTCTAATCCTTACAGCGATCTTTCATTTAAGGGAGTTTTTTACCCCCTCTTTCTTGGTAAGTTTATATAATTAAATTTATGGTATTTTTACATTCCTAATCTAGAATAGGAATACTTAATAATGTAAAGTGAAGTCACGCGAATCTTTTTTCTTACACTTATTAATAATTATTCTTATGTTTACACCATAAAATTTTAACATTTTATCTAGTAAATATTATATTATTTTATTAGTATTGTCAATACTTTTAAAAAAAGTAGCACGAAGACGTTTATATAATATTTATATAAACGTCTTTATACTCCATTTCTTTTAATTTGACTTAATTCTTCCCTTAATTCAGATATTTGTTCTTCTAATTTTTTTATATGATTTCTCATATTATCCAAGTCATTGCTATCTCCAGATTTTGACACACCTTTATAATCTCTATTTATATATTGAGATGAATCTTCAAATTCGCCTTCCCCCGATGCAGTCTGGTTTTCAGTACAAAAAGGATTGTTTACATTTAAGTTTTTTATATCATAATACCTTCCTGGTCCTGATTGCATATATTGCTGTTGTGCATTAAAAGTTTCTATTGCTTGACCAACTAACTGCAACCAATTTCCTATAACATTTTGAATATTAAACGGCATTTGTCCTGCTATTACATTTCCTAAAATCTCACCCATTACCAAAAAAAATTGAGGATTAATAGTTTGAAATCCTCCAGGTATATCCCCACAATAATATCCGCTATTTTGAGGATTTTGTGATTCTTCTTTATTACTATTATTGTAAAACTCATTGCAATAATCTATAAAATCTTGAAAACTTTTAAATGGATCTTCTGTCATTTTACAATCCTCTTTTAATAAGTTCTATGATTATATTATTCTAAATGCTATCTTTTTTCTACAAACTTTTATTAATCTGAGTAAAATTTATTTTTTAGTAAATAATATAAATGATAAATTTAAAATTAAGGAGAGATAATTAATGTCAAGTACTGGTACAGTAAAGTGGTTTAATAGTGAAAAAGGATTTGGTTTTATCTCTTGTGATGAAGGAAAAGATATCTTTGTTCACTACTCACAAATTAAAGATCAAGGTCCTAGAAAAGACTTACATGAAGGTGATAATGTAACTTTTGACATAGAAGAAACTGAAAAAGGCCCTATGGCAACAAATGTACAAAAAATCTAATAAAAAAATATAGCTGGGATATTATTATCCCAGTTATATTTTTAACTGCCAATATGACACATCTAACCACCTATTCAGCTTAAACCCAGCTTCATTTATTACTCCAACCTTTTTGAAGTTAAATCTTTCATGCAAAGCTTCACTTTTTATATTAGGAACAGTTATCATTGATATTAATAAATGAAATTTATATTCCTTACACTTTTCTATAAGTTCTTCCATCAACTTACTTCCTATAGCTTTTCCAACTTCATCTTTATCAACATATATAGTAACTTCTCGTGTCTTATTATATGCTTCCTTGGAATTAAATCTTCCAACATATGCATAACCCAAAATTCTATTGTTCTCTTCATATACAATCCAAGGATTATCCAATACTTTCTTTTCTATTCTATTTTCCATTTCTGAAGTATCTATCTTTTCCGTTTCAAAAGTTATTGTTGTATTTTCAATATAGTAGTTATATATATCTACTAATTGTTTAGCATCCTCTTTTCTAACGTATCTTATCACAATTCATCCCCCTAATTATTTATAGTTATATTTTATACCCTTTTTATACTTTCTACCAGTTCTTTCAGCTCAATATCTAATGACAAATTTTCTTCTTTAATATTTTTTAAAATAGTATTCTTTCTTATATAACTATTTAATACTGGATTCTCTTCACTACTAATTTCCTTTGCAACTTCTTCTGATAATTCCTTATTACCGATAGTTACTACTAAATCTAAGCAATAATTGTCGCAACATTTAAGCATAAAATCTTTATATATATTTTTTACTTCAGGCATTATCTTATACACAATTACTTCAAATTTCTTACCCTTGATATAACTTTCTAACTGTCTTCCTATACTATCTTGTTCCTCTCCAGTATATTCTCTATCACTTAAAACAATTACACACGCTCTATACATAATCACTATTCTCCTTACATCGCAACTCTTTCATTTACTTCCTTATATATAATAAGTAATGTATTTTTCAAGTTTATTAATATCAATAAACATACTTTTATCTTTTGGAAAAACATATCTCATACTTATATTATTAAATAAATTTTCCAATGAAACCTTTTTATGCTCTATAATATACTCTATTTTATTCAAAACACCTTTATCATATACTGCACAAAACTTTTGAAGTTCATTATTTGCATATGGTATCAATACATCTTCCTGAAATTCTACTCTTCCCATATAATTCAATAGTGCTTGAGTAACTAACGGCATACTTAAAGATATAATTAAACTTTTATTATACTTTGCTTTTTTTAACGCATCATACATATATCTTATAACTCTTTCTTCATTATCTCTATTATACAATTCGTTTAAATATATATCTTTCATATCAACTGTAATTATCTCTTCATAATCATCAAGCAGCATTTTCATCATTTCTAGATATCTCTCATTTTTATATGTTATAAGCTTAGCATCCCTCATTCCTTTCTTCCTATTAAAACTGCTATAAATAATTATGGCAGACCTTTTTATTCTCATAATTATCACCCTTTGTTATTTAAAATCTGATATCTTTATTATTACCACTTTTATCTTTTTATCTTTGTACATAAAAAAATTTTTCCCTATATAGTAATTCATATTCTTAAATATATAAATATATTCAATCTTAAAATAAATTTATATCAAAAAAAAGCGGGGTTGCATTAAACATATCTAAAATAAATATGTTTAATGCAACCCTATTTATTAAGCTTAGCCAATAACTCTTCTAGCTCTTGTAATCTTACTCCAAGGTACAGATACCACTCTTACATTCGAATTACTATTAGGTGCTTCTATCCATTGTCCATTACCTATATACATGCCTACATGTCCTAAATCACTATAAAATAATAAATCTCCTGGTTGTAAGCTACTTAATGATACCTCATGTCCATTATATATTTGGTCATAAGTAGTTCTTCCTATATTTATTCCTACCTGTCTAAATCCCCATTGCATAAGTCCTGAGCAATCAAAGGCTCTATATCCTTGATTTACATAGCGTTCAGCTCTACTATAATTATGTCCAGGGAATCTTGCTTTTAATGAATTTAAACTACTTGTTGTAAGGTATTCTCCTGATCCTCCCCATATATAAGGCGAACCTATATGCGCTTTCATTATATTATATACCCGATTAAATATAGCAGACGAATTTACAGATGATGAATCTGGTTCTCCAATTCTAATATATTCTGAACTTACATATGCTGTTGTTCCTTTATAATTTATATGAATCCATCCATTTGATGAACCTACTATATCAACAGATTCACCATTTGATAAGTAACCCAATATTAAACTATTTGTTGATGCTGCTGCTCTTACTCTTAAGTTACTTGTTATGTTATAAACATAACCTTTTCCTGATGCATTTCCATTTGCGCTATTTCCTGAAGATATTTCTTGTAAATATTGGGCTGATACATACCCATTTACTCCATTATGACTTATATGATACCAGTCTCCACTTTTTTCTACTATATTTACAGTTGCTCCATTATGTAGTGTTCCCACTATTGAATGTCCCGTTCCTGCTCCTGATCTTATATTTAAGCTACTACTTATATTTACTACCTTTCCAGTCTTATTTAACGGTGTTGGTGTCGGAGCTGGTGCTGGTGTATTTTCATTTGAAGTATTACCTGATGACACTTCTTGCAAATATTGTGCTGATACATAACCATTTACTCCATTATGATTTATATGATACCAGTCTCCACTCTTTTCTATTATATTTACAATTGCTCCATTATGTAGTGTTCCTACTATTGAGTGTCCTGTTCCTGCCCCTGATCTTATATTTAAACTACTGCTTATATTTACTACTTTTCCTGCCTTACTCACTGGTGTTGGTTCTGGAGTTTGTTCTAGTTCATTTGCATTTACTTCTTGTAAATACTGAGCTGATACATAACCATTTACTTCATTATGATTTATATGATACCAATCCCCAACTTTTTCTATTATATTTACAGTTGCTCCATTATATAATGCTCCTACTATTGAATATCCTGTTCCTGCCCCTGATCTTATATTTAAACTACTACTTATATTTACTACTTTTCCTGTCTTATTTAAAGTTCTTGATGAAACTTGGCTTTTTGAACTACTTTCTGAAGATACTTCTTGTAAATATTCTGCAAATATATATCCTGTTATTCCATTATGACTTACATGGTACCAATCACCACTCTTCTCTAAAATGTTAACAGTTTCACTATTATGTAATGTTCCCACTACTGAATGCTCTGTTCCTGCTCCCGACCTTATATTTAGGCTACTGCTTATATTTATAACCTTTCCTAAACCACTTGCAGAAGTATTAGATATTGTTGGTGTATGTGAACTTCCTTTTTGAATATATTCCTTAGAAACATATCCCTCTCTTCCATTAAAGTCAATTTTATACCATCCTGATACTTCTCCTTTAATAGATACAGCCTGTCCGTTCAATAAGTATCCTATAGTAGCTGATGAAGTTGAAGCTCCAATTCTTACCCTTAGGTTGCTAGAAATATTTATAACAACACCTTTTTCTGTTGGTGCTTTACTTTCATAAGTATTTTCTTGATAATCTTCAGTAATAGTTTCTATTACATTCTCTATAGTTGTTTTATTTCCTGTAATTTCTTGAACATATGATGCTTTAATAAAACCCACAATATTATTACTTTTAATATTATACCATTCACCTGATTTTGATATTATCTCAAAGATATCTCCATTTTTTAAAGTACCTAATATAGATGAATTTGCTTCCGCTGCTTGTCTTATATTTAAGGTACTGTTTATATTTACAACCTTACCTTTTTTTATTAAATCTTCTGTAGTATTTTTTGTTTTTTCATCTTCTCCTTTTATACTTACATACTTTTTGGAAACATATCCTTCTCTGCCATTAAAAGAAATTCTGTACCAATCTTCTTTTTCTGATAATATTTCCACCTCATCATTATTACATACATATCCGATTGTATCATAATTAATTCCTGCATCTAATCTTACATTTAAATTGCTATTTACATTAATTATTGTTGCTAATGTTCGTTGACTAACCCTTGTTTTATCTTGAGTTAATCCATCCTTTTTTATATCATTATTAACTTCAGTTGCTTGTACCACATTAGTTGTTAATCCAATACCTCCAGCAATTGTCGATGAAGCAACCAATAACTTCAAAATCTTTTTCTTATTCATATTCATTCTCCTTTTTTAATTATGATACTCCTTTTATATTATATTAATTATAACATATTCTACATATTTTTTGATGCGTTCCCCCTAAATTTAATAAAAAAAGCCATAACAAAGGCCTTTATCCATTTCTTCCTGTTATGGCTATAAATATTAGTGAATAATTTTTATGCTTCTTTTCTTATATTTCTATTCTTTCCAAAGTTAGATTCAACCTTAAATATTGATACTGACACTCTCTTATAAAGTATAAATGTTATTACTGATACTAAAAGTGCCTTTATACCATTAAAAGGTAGCAAACCTACAGTAACATATTGCATTAAAGTTTCTGATGGCATCATCATTCCGTATGCTGGCAGCAATAAATATACATTAGCTAATACTCCAACTATCTCCATACAAATACCACCTAAGATCATTCCGACAATTGCTGTTCTCTTACTTCTATTTCTATTATAAATAAATGATGCTGGTAAAATTAAAGCTGCACCAACTAATAAATTAGCAAGTTCTCCAACTCCACCTGTACTTGTTCCCTTAATCATTAGGTGTAATAATAGCTTTAAAACTTCTACTGCTATACCGGCTAATGGCCCAAATGCAAATGCCCCCATAAGAACAGGAACCTCACTCAAATCCATTTTAAGCCATGGAAACATTGGTATTACAGGCAATTCTATAAACATTAGTAAAAATGCTATAGCTCCCAACACTGCAATCTTAATTGACCTATCCAATTTTCTTCTTGTATTATTCATGTAAAACCCTCCTAAAATCTTCTAGGGTATTATCAAAATACATATAGACTTCTTATACATCAACAAAGCCCTGATATATAAAAATATCAGGGCTTAAATTACAAATAATAAATGAAATTATATTTTGATATACTATCTTCTTTCATCCAGACTTTAACTGTCGGCTTCGGAATTTAACCGAATCTGCTAAATTTTCATTAGCTTGCGGGCTATACCGCCGGTGGGGACTTACACCCCGCCCTGAAGACTTATTATTTTTTATATTTTCATTATATATCCAATATTATTTTTGTGCAACTTCTTTCATTGTTAATCCAATTCTTTTTCTCTTTAAATCGACATCAAGAATTCTTACTTTTATAACATCTCCTACTTTAACTACATCTAATGGATGTCTTACAAATCTATCTGCCATTTGACTCTTATGAACTAATCCATCTTGATGAACTCCAATATCTACAAAGGCACCAAAGTCTGAAACATTTCTTACTGTTCCCATAAGTTCCATTCCTGGCTGTAAATCTTTTAAGTCTATTACTCCAGTTTTTAAAATTGGCTTAGGCATTTCATCTCTTGGGTCTCTTCCTGGCTTTTGAAGTTCCTTTATAATATCTTTAAGAGTTAATTCACCAATTTCTATTTCCTGCTCTATATTTTTAATTCCTTTTTCCTTAACTCTTTCTTCTATATCTGAAAGCTTATTATTCTTTAAATCATCTTTAGAATAACCTAAAATTTCTATAAGCTTTTTAGCTTCTTTATATGTTTCTGGATGGACAGATGTATTATCAAGGGGCTCACTGCTTTCAGCAACTCTTAAAAACCCTGCACATTGTTCAAAGGCCTTTTGACCAAGTCTCTTAACTTTTAAAAGTTCCTTTCTGCTCTTAAAGCCACCAACTTCATCTCTATAATCAACTATATTTCTTGCAATAGACGCATTTATTCCTGAAACATATGTTAATAATGATGGTGTAGCTGTATTTAAATCTACTCCAACTTTATTAACTGAGTCTTCTACAACTCCTTTTAATGATTCTTCAAGTCTCTTTTGAGTAACATCATGCTGATATTGTCCAACCCCTATAGCCTTAGGATCAATTTTAACTAGTTCAGCTAGTGGGTCTTGAAGTCTTCTTCCTATAGATATAGCACCTCTTACTGTAACATCTAAATCTGGATATTCCTTAGTTGCAAGTTCTGAGGCTGAATAAACAGATGCACCAGCTTCTGAAACTATAACATAAGCTAATTCTTTCCCTGTTTCTTCTTTTATTTCTTTTAACATTTCTGATATAACTTCTTCTGACTCTCTTGAAGCTGTACCATTTCCTAAAGAAATAACATCTACATCATACTTTTTAATAAGTGCTTTTAAAGTCTTCTTTGTTCCTTCAATATCCTTCTTTGGTACAGTTGGATATACTGCAACATTTTCTAAAAACTTACCTGTACTATCTAGTACAGCTACCTTACATCCTGTTCTAAATCCTGGATCATATCCCATTACTGTTTTCCCTTTAATAGGTGCTTGTAATAGAAGTGCCTTTAGATTTTCTTTAAAAATCATTATAGCTCCCTCTTCACCTTTATCAGTAAGCTCACTTCTTATCTCCCTTTCTATAGATGGGAATATTAATCTCTTATATGCATCTTTAATAGCAAGTTTTAATTTTTCATCTGTAACTGAATTTCCCTTAAGTAATTCCTTTTCTAGATATTTTATAACCTTATCTTCACTAATTACTATTTTTACAGAAAGAACTTTTTCCTTTTCTCCTCTATTAATAGCTAGTATTCTATGAGGTGGTATTTTCTTAATTTCTTCACTATATTCATAGTACATTTCATATGGAGTAGTTTCTTCAGACTCACCTTTAGATTCAATAGTTCCCTCTCTAGTAACCATTTCTCTAATATACTTTCTGAACTTAGCTTCTTCAGAAATAGATTCAGCAATTATATCAAGAGCTCCGCTTATTGCATCATCTACTGTTTCTACTCCCTTTTCTGAATCTATAAATTTACTTGCTTCATTATCTAAATCACCTTTAAATAATCCACTTATTATTACATTAGCCAAAGGTTCTAATCCTTTTTCTTTTGCTATAATTGCACGTGTTCTCTTCTTAGGCTTATATGGTCTATATATATCTTCAACTTCAGTTAATGTTTCTGCTTTATTTAAAGCTAAAGTTATTTCTTCTGTTAATTTTCCTTGTTCTTCAATAAGTCTTGATACATCTGACTTACGCTCTTCAAGATTTCTTAAATATGTTAATCTCTCTGAAAACTTTCTTAATATTTCATCTGAAAGTCCCCCTGTTCTTTCCTTTCTATAACGTGCTATGAAAGGTACTGTATTACCTTCATCTAGCATCTCTATAACATTATTTACTTGATTAAGTTTTAATCCTAATTCTTTAGATAATCTATCTTCTATTTTAACCATAATTCCCTCCAAAATTTAAAATAACATTTCTATTATAAACTTTTTTTATCTTTTAATAAACAAATACACATTCCTTTTAAAGCTTTGCCATTTCTGATATAATTTAAAATGTAAAAATTTTACAGTAGGTGATGGTAAATGAACAAACTTATTTTAAAAATAATATCTTTATGTCTTGTTATTATGATTACACTTTTAGTTTTAGACTATTTTAGAATAATAACTTTTAGTAAAATAATAAAAAATATTCTTGCATTAATCACAGTAATATTTACTGTTTTTTCTTCTACAGCTGTAATTTGTACAAGTAAATCTGGATTTAATAAATTTATTAATTATGTAATATTACTAACAACTATAGTGGGGCTTGTTTTATTTGAAATTAATAATAGTTTAAATAATATAATATATGTTGCATTACTTTTTACAATTGTATATGCCTTAATGGATATGTTATATAAAAGTCCAAAATAATCTATTCATAATGTATTTTTTAAATTAATACTATTAAGTAAAATACTAATTTAAAGGATGTATCATGAAAAAGAGAATTTATAATTTATTCACTATATTTTCAATCTTCTGCTTAGTAATGTGTATTTGTTTAAGAGTTTCTTATATTGAATTTGACTCTTCAAAAGTTAAAGAGAATATAGCTTATCTATCTTCTCCTGAATTTAAAGGAAGGCTAGCTGGAACAAGTGAAAACAGTATTATTGCTGAAAAAATTAAAAATGAATTTAACAGATTAAAACTAAAACCTCTTGATAATAACTTTGAAGAGAAATTCTCTACTGCTGTTCCTACATATACAGGGGGCAAATCATCTCTCAAACTTATAAACAACGATAAAAGTACAACTGAATTTACATTAGGAAAAGATTTCAAAGAAGATTTTCTGAACTTTAAAAATCCATCAATAGAGTTTTCAAAGAATGATAGATTAGATATTTATAACAATGGTTTCTCGCTTTTTAAAGATGATATTGAATATTTATTTTATGTTGATTGTGATAAAGATTTTTCATTTAGAAGTTCTTTTGGTGAAGATTCAAAATATGGATTTGTAATTCAAATTTCAACTAAAACCTTCTCCAAAATTCTAGATTCATTAAGAGCAGGCTCAACTTTAAAAGTAGATCTTTCTTATAAAGTAGAGCAAAAAGAAATATGTAATGTAGCAGGTAAGATTGAAGGCTACTCTAAAACTTTATCTCCTTTAATTCTAACTGCACACTTTGACCATGTTGGCTCAAATACTGTTGGAGAATACTATCCTGGAGCTTTAGATAATGCTTCTGGAATTTCTTTTTTATTAGAACTTGCAAGAACATACTCAACTCTTAGAATGCCTGAACGTGATATAATATTTGTAGCATTAAATGCTGAAGAACTTGGCCTTAAAGGCTCAGAAGCCTTTGCATGCAAATATAAAGATGAATTTAAAGGTGCTGAAGTTATAAACTTTGATATGATTGGTGTTGATAACTATCCTATTACACTTATGAGTGGAAAAGATTGTGTTAATAAACACTCAGATATATTAGAAGATATTGAAAATATCTGTAACAAAAAAGATATATCCAATGGAAAGTCTTTTGCAGATTCTAGTGACCATACACCTTTTATTAATAATGGTTTTGATGCTGTGACTTTATCTCATTGTGATTTAACTAATATTCATACACCTAATGATACTTATGATAAAATATCAACTAATGCAATTGATATTGCTTATAATGTTGTTAATTCTGAAATAAAAAATTTAGCTTATAATGATATATTTCTTATTTTCTATAATACAAACTCTATAATTATTCTTACTATTGTAACTACAGTATTAGTCTCTAGTAAAATTTTGCACGCAGCAAAAGGAAATATAAAAAAATAAAAAGTGGGTCTGTTGCTAGCAATTTTTACTGCTAATGCAACAAACCCATTTTATAATATTGTTATTTATTATTTCTTTTTACTAATTTATAAATACAAGTATATATAGAAATAACTATTACAGCAATTAATAAAATTGAATTGATACCAATCTTAGCTGTATCAGCCTGGCTTATATAGCCGCTTAAATCTGAAACTCCAATTTCATTTTGTACTTTTTCACTTTCAGATGTTACTTCTTCACCTTTGTTAGAAAGTACTTCATTAATACTATATACTTCATATTTATTTGTTTCACTATTATACATTACTTTAAGTTCAGCTTCTGGATTATAGTTATTTAATTTTCCCTCTGAAATATATCTTTTAAAGATAAAATCTTTAACTTCCTCTGCATCACTGTAGCTTTCAAGCAAATTAATAGCACCTTCCTTTGTTGAAACATCAGAAGTAAATAAATTTGATATTGAATCCTTTAAAGAATTAAATTTAGAAAGAGCATAATCTAATATAGATTCACTTTTATTATTCGATACATCAGTTCTGCTTTCCGAACCTTGCTCCTCTGCAATTAATTCTCCAGTCTTATAGTTAAATATTACTATTTTACCACTTTCATATTCAACTATAACATTATTAGTGTCAGAATTTAAATTATTGCTCATATATTTAATTCCTGAATTCACAAATCCAGCCGGATAATTAATAGGAGTTTTTAAATTATATATCGTTCCATCTGTACCTAAGACAGTTTGATACTCCTTCCCTTCTATTGTATCCAATATTATTGAATCTTTTACAAAGTCTAAATTTGCATCCAACAAATATGTTTTTCTATCTTTTACGTAAACTAATATATTATTTTTATTTCCTTCAACTTCTCCATAATTTTTATAAATTTCAACATTTGTTCCTGACACTTTTTCTCTCCTATGTTAATATTTTTTATTTATTAAGCTGTAAATTTAAATAATGATTCTACTAAGTTTAATGAAGTAATCCCACTCATTCCTGTTGATACTACCTCTCTTGTAGTAATATCTACTAAGTCTCCAGTTCTTGTTAATGCATAACCTTTATAGATATTTACAAAATCACCACTAATAATACCATCATTAGTTTTTATTCCTTCTGATGTTATATAGTAATACTTGCTATCTTGCAATAAAACTTTTCTACTTATTGAACTTGGATCAATATTTCCAGTGTAGATTATGTCATCACCTTTCTTTATATTTACACTTAATGGTGTAACAAAATCATACTTAAATGTAAGGGTAGAATTTGTTACCTTTTCATTTATAAACAATTCATCACCATTGTAAATTTCATAATATAAATCACCTGTAATATCTACATTATTTAATTCTAAATTAATTCTATTTGCTGAAACTGTATAAACATCCATTAATGATTCTTCAGTCTCATTATCAAAGCTACTTAATGTACTTATATTTTCATCATCATCCGAAGCTGCTAATTTTGGAATTGGAATATCCGGCTGGTTGGAGATAACCCCTCCATTATAAACAAGTTTCATCATATACTGTGGTAATCCACTAAAACTCCAGTCTTCAGTCTTAACCTTTAATTTGTTTGTATAGAAATCTCTAGATAATAATTCACTTACTCTTACAGAATTACTTAATGTATTTCCATAATAACTATCATTAACCTTTGAAGTTTCTACAACTAAGTAGTTTGAAACTTTTCCTAATCTATTTCCTATTCCATAATTTTGATTTGAGGCTATTGGAACCTCATAATTAGAATAATCTAATATGTTTGTCATACTTATAGTACTAGCTCCCTCACCAATTGCTCCAACGGCTCTAATTGCTCCACTATTTGGATCAGTTGCTTTTAAAGTTCCTCCAATAAATCCATTTGATATAGATGATGCTTTATTTAATGCACCTGCAACCATCCCAATTTTATTAGTTGTTGTGGAAACAAGATTAGTATATGCATAGAAATTACTCACTTTTTCTCCTTTGGAACCACTTCCGGCAGCACCAATAATTCCTCCTGTATCTCTCTCTCCTCTTATAGTACCACCATTAACAAATACTTTTTCTAAAACGGCTTTATCAGAGTTACCTATTATTCCACCTACTTCAAAAGTACCATTAATAACTGAATTCATAGCCCCTGCTCTAAATAGCTTTGAACTATTTGAACTTGATGCTATACCTCCAACAACACCACTATTAGAAACTACAAATGAATTTGTTAAATATACTTCTCCTAAATCAGAATACTCATAATAATTACCACCTATTACTCCACCAATTCTTGTAGTTTTTGATAATACAGTTATATTATCTACAGTTACCTTTCTTAATTTTGCAAAATTAACTCCTACTAATCCACCTGAATAAACATGTCCACCTATACTTCCCGAAGTGGCTACTACTGAACAGTTTGTTGATGTTACATTGCTAAGGGTAGCATCAGCATATAATTTTTTCTTATAATTTTCAGGATGTATAGAATAAAAATTCTCAAAACCATAATAACTATTATTAACAGATACTAATCCACCTATTCCCCATCCTCCTGCAACAAAGGAATCTGAGATTGTAGTATTTTCAACTAATTTATCATTAAATACTATAGGTGCAACATTTTTAGTATTATTATTTGTTGGCAATAAATTTATTTTATCTAATGCAGCTAAAATATCATTTTCTGTATTATACCTTTCCGGATCAAAATCACTTACAAGACTTTTATTTATATTTACATTAGTAAAATTAACTCCAGTAATATCTCCAAGATTCCAGAATATAATACCATTTTGGCTATTTGCTGTAGTATTAACTGTAATGTTATCAAAATTTAATCCTGATAAAGTATCCGTAATTTTATAAATAAAACCATTATTATTACTGTTATAATTTAAAGTTAAATTTGAAATTGTTCTTCCATTACCTTTTAATTTTCTTACTACTAAATTAGTTTTTGGATTTGTAACATTCGTAAAATCTAAATCTGATTCTAATGAATAGTTTTCTAATAATGTATTTGCAACTTCATTTTTATTTAACATATTGCTATTCCAATCTTCAACAGATGAAATTGGTCTATAGAAATCACAATAAAAACTTATATTTTTAAATGTTAAAGCTTCTATAGCACCATTTTTCATATATGTAATACTTTCTAATGAATAACTTTCATAATATTTTTCAGCTTCAACTTCAACTGTAACAGTTGTTGTTGTATATTTTTTCTCAGTATTTATAGAAACAACTTTTAAATCTGGTATATTTATTTCTTGTAAAGTACCATCTAAATTATTAATTACTAATTGTAAAGTTGCAGTACTATCTGTACGTGATACTACTTTTGTACTAACTAAACTTAATTTTTCATTTGACTCATCATATGGAATTTCTATTGATGGCTGTTTAAATTTAAACTCACCATTTTCTTTTAATGTAGGATAGCATAAAGTTTCTTTATCAAAATCCACATCAAATATATTTGTACTATATAAGCTTTCTAAAAATTCTTGATTTCTTAATGAAACAGATTCAATTTTTTGATTATAAGAATTACTTGTATCCTTATTTGAATTATTAGGATTTAAATAATAATATATGTTGGATGTTTTACCACTATTAAATCCTATTGTTGAACCAGTATTTGCTTTTATATTATTTCCAACTTTATCTGAATATAAATAACTAGCTTCACCTAAGTTTTTACCAATTACATTTCCAATATACTCTCCTTTAGTAGTTCTATCATCTTGTACATGTACAGCTACATAGGAATACACATTTTGTACTGTAGCTCCAACTTCATTACTTCCAATAAGTCCACCTATAATTCTATCTGTACTACTTGAATTCTTATCTACTGTTATACTTGCGTCACCATATAAATAACCATTTTTAACTGTTCCATAATTCTTAATAGTTGCTAATCCAAATCCATCAGTTGCCGTAGAATTATTTTCAAGTTCTATTATGAAGTTTTCTATAGTTCCATAATTTTCCCCACAAATTGCACTAGTATTATTAATATTTCCTGTTGCAGTTCCACTAAATTCTACTTGAACATTTCTTATTGTTCCGTAACTATATTGAACTAAACCATATTTTCCATTATAGTTTTTATCGTAATTTTTAAGTTCTAGTCTTACATTTAATATTTGTCCTTCTTCCCCTACATTAGAGATTAAAGCATTATAAGTATTTTCCCTTGCATTTAAAGTGATTTTGTGACCGTCAAAATCAACAATTCCAGTTACTTCTTCAGTAATTTTTAAGTCCTCTTTACTTAAATCAAGATCTTTAACAATTAAATAATTATATGTAGAATCCTCATTAATCTTTTTAATATCATCTATAGTAGAAATAGCTTTAGCACTTCTATTAACTGTAAATTTTAATGAATCAGCTACCTCTATTTCAGATCCATACATATCAGCTACTAATGAAAATCTATAAACTCCTTTTTCAGTATTCACTGTTACATTATCACTATAAGTTCTTCTTCTTCCTAATGGATCAGTTTCATCTGCTACTGTTTCATATTCGTATGTTTTAATTAATTTTTCACTGTCACCATCTATTTTATACTGTTTTATATAAAGTTTATTTTCTGTTACCGCTCCAAATGTATCTACAGCAGTAAAACTATAATTAATATTAACAGTACCATCCTTCTGTTCACTTAATTCATTTAATACTAAAGTACCACTAATTGATTTCTCAGCTTTAACTGAAACACTTTTTAATACCTTATTTTTTTCTCTATTACTTTCATCTAAAGTTATATTGTAATATGAAGCTGTAAGTACCATTGTATACTTATTACCCTCTTTTAAATTAGTAATATTTATATCTTCTTCTGTATTTGCACTTAAAGTTGTTGAATATACTGATTTATTTTTTTCATCATACACATTTAATTCAACTATACCGCCAACAATTGCTGTATCTTCATCTTCAATATAAACTTTTCCCTTTGCTGTTGTTCCACTAGTTAACATATTATATACACGAACATCAGCATCTTTTCTATATGTTGTTATATTACTATTTGAAATAGAGGTTTTTAATGCTGTTTCTGTACCATCTGATGCTTTATTAAAAACATCCATAGAAATATAGTGCATTGTACTTGATCTTAAATTATTAAACTCAAATTCAAGAGATTCTCCATCCTTTAGTCTTCTTATATCTTCTTTAGATAAAGTAATACTTTCAGTTTCTGTTCCTCTAAGAGTTAAAACAGCAGAATCTATATAATTTAAAACCTTTTTGTTAGTTTTATTTAAATCTAAGCTTAACTGTATCTTCATATAATCATGAGTTAAAGCTACAGTATCAACTTTCATAACTACTGCTCCAGCACTACTTAAAGGTGGAGTTTTTATTTTTAATTCTCCAGATAAGTTATTTTCTTTAGTACCTTTATTATCATCTAAATCGTAATCCATATATGCTCTTACATAATATTGAGTATTTGGCTTTAGATTTTCTACATCTATAGTAGTATTTCTCGTATCTAAAGTACCAGCAGCATCTACTTCTCCTGCTTCAGTAACTACTTCATATCTATAATTTTCAAATTCAACCTTATCATTGTTATCTATTTTAAACTGTATAGTATATGTAGTAAAATCATTACCTTTATTTTGAATATTAACTTTTGGTGCTGATTTTGATGTTCTTGATTTAATAGAATTACTTGCTACAGGTAATTCATTTTCATATTTATCGTACACCATTATAGTTAAATTAACTTCTTTATTAGAACTTAAAGTTCCTGTAGTAATATATGTTTCTAAAGTCTCACCATTTTTTAATTTTGATACTTCATCTGAAGATAAGGAACATATCACATCATCTCCATCTAATATTGATATTTTAGATATAGCCTCTTTAGCTTCATCACTTCTAGTATCTAAAGATAAATTTCTAACTTCTAGAGCAGTATCATATAAATCTCCATTTTCAAAATCAAAGCTAATTGGTAATAATTCATCGGCTGACTTTGTTTCTACTTCTGAAGATGTTATTTCTGCTTGTAATCTATCACCATTTTCATCAATATAACTATACCCTAATTTAAGAGTATATTTTGTTTCTGGTTTTAATCCTGATACTGTAAAATCTAGTTCTTCTTCAGTAACTGATTTCTTAAGTATTAATTTTCCACTTTGATATACCTTAACCGTTAATGGATATTGTATATTTTTACCTTCATCGTTAATATTAAAGCTTGGATTTAAGTAATAAACTCCTCTATCAATATCTGCTAATTTTACTTCTGGTTTAATATATCCTTCATTTGACTCTTTATCATTTTCTTTTAAGTCCTTATTACTTTCTTCTACTTTTGAAGAAGAATCTGATTCATCAGGTTTATTAGATTCTTTTGTTTTATCTTTATTGATATGCCATTTTTCAAAGTGTATAGCACCTTCTACTATACCTTCTTCTTCTAACTCTTCATTAATTTCTTCATCAGTAACCTTATTAGAACTATTATCCAACTTTTCTGATATATTATTTACCTTCTTTAAAAATTCTGAATATATATATTCATTTTCTCCCATTCTAACAATAGAATTTTCATCTATGTCTACAACCGATCTATAAGTAAAATTCTTCCCATTTAAAGTAAATGCTTTTATTTTTGTTTCCTCTAACTTCATTATAGAATTTACTGGAAGATTATATACTTTTCCATCTGTTTCTATTTCCATTGCTAAAAGATTATTATATAAATCATTTTCCATCTTATATAATATGTATGTATTATTATCAAGTCTTTCTCTTGTAGAAGATTGATATAAATTACCTTTTGCCATTAAAATATTCGGAAATACATCAGATATAGTAAATCTATTAGATATAAGTTTTCCATAGTTCGTAACTATTGAAAGTATATCTCCTTGTTTAGAGAATATTGGGAATATTGCATTTATTTCTTTTCTATTTTCTCCAATGTAAATCTTGCCGTCCTTTTCATAGATGGTTTCATTTGTACCTACTTCATAAGTTTCTACACTCATCTCACTTGATTCAAGTTCTTCTTTATTTAAATACTCGTAAATGTTATCTCCTAAAACCGCATAACTATTTTCTTCCACAACTCCTATTACAGTAGTTATATTATTATTAATCAATAATATAGCTAATATTAAGGATAGGGATATAACTAAAATCTTCTTCATATAGTAATCCTTTCCTTATTTATTACTATTAATATTGTTCTAAAACAGCGATGTTTTTAAATAATAGCTGTTCCCCATCACTTCGTTCTAATGAAGTTAATTTTAGATTAACTTCATATCCATAATTAGATACAGCTATTATATCTTCACCATAGATATCAATAGTACGAATTTCATCAGATTTATTTGAATAAATCTCCATACAGGAATTATTATTTTTTAATTTTATACATGAACCTGGTTCTATCTCATACTCATTATTTCCAACTTTAATTTTTAAATTTTCAAAGAACATATACATACCATTGCCATCATATAAAAAATTGCTATATAGAATTTTTTCTTCACCAAAATAATCAGCATAGTACTGTCCATCTTTTTCTATTATTTTTGTATAATGATTTAATTTATTTGTTTTTCCTGTATGATAGTCAACTACCCCTAGTTCTAATGGCAAAAATATAGTCTTTTCATTAGAATAATATATTGGTGTAGTTGATAAAGTCATTTTTCTATCTCCTGATGTTAAAGTTGTACCCTTATCAGAAGTTTTTATTACAGCACTACTAAATTCAACTTTTTCACTAAATTCGAATGTAAATATATCTTCATTAATTTGATATTTATCAAGTTTATTTGTTATATGTAACAATAACACTGATACAATTGCAATAACACAAATTAATATAGCCATTATTTTTTTCATCCTTCTACCTCTTTATTTGTATTTACTTTTAATAACTTTACACCGAAGGTATAAATTAAATAACTGATTAAAAATATAATCAATAAAACATCAATTATTGCTAAACTATAAGTGAATTTAACTTCTAAAATATATGATTTTATGAGTCTTACTCCAAATATAGTTGCAAATAAAAACATACTGTTTATGTAATCAAATACTGCTCCTAGAATGTTAAAATGTACTATATTATATAAACTATCTATTATTATAAAAATAGTCAGTATACTAAAGTTAATTTCAAAATTAGAAAATAAAACATATAGAGCTAATAAATATTTTGTTATTAATAATGATAATCTAAAAATATCTATATTTTTAATATTAAATAAGATAGGAAAAATTATTTTACTTTTTTTATAATTTATATCCATAAGAATCATACTTATAAAAAGTATTGTTATAATCGCTATAGATATTATTATAAACTGCTTGTAATCTAAAAATATGTTAACTAACTTTTCCATCATTTAATCTTTCCTGAATAATAAATTCAAATGTATTATTCTTATGCATAAAGTAACCTTTTATACTTAACACTTCTTCTGAATCATTCTCTGAAAGTATTGTTACATTACCATCAATCTTACCTATTATAGGTGAATGATCCTCCATTATTAAATAACTATTTGTTCTATTTTTAACTCTAATTAGCTTTACATTATCATGTACTGTTAATCCATTAAGAATATCGAATTGTTTAACTATCATAATTATGAATTAACCTTTCCTACATATAAGAATTTATTTTCATCAATTTTATCGTATTTACCTTTTAGTATATTTTCAACATCATCTAGTACATCTTCTATTTTTACAAATTGTCCTTTTATACCTGTAAAGTTTTCAGCAACAAACATTGGTTGCGTGAAATAATTTCTTAGTTTTCTTGATCTATAGAATATATTTTTATCTCTATCTGATAATTCTTCTATACCTAGGATAGCAATAATCTCTTCTAGCTCTTCATATCTTGATAAATATTTAATAACTTCTTGAACTAAATTGTAATGTCTTTGACCTACTTTTTCTGGATCAATCATTTTACTATTAGTCTTAAATACATCTATTGCTGGATATAACCCTTTTTCTGCAACCTTTCTACTTAAAACAATTTGTCCATCTAAATGCGTTGTTATAGCTTGAACCGCTTCATCATTAATATCATCTGCTGGTATATAAATAGCTTGGAAAGATGTTATTGAACCATCATCAGTAGAATTTATTCTTTCTTCAACTTCACTTATATCACTTAACATTGTTGTAGGATATCCATTTTCAATAGGCATACGCTTTAATTCTGATGAAATTTCAGAATTTGCTTGAATAAATCTATAAATATTATCGATGAATAATAATACATCCTGCTTTTTTTCATCTCTTAAATATTCAGCTAAAGTTAATCCACTATAGATAGCTTTTGATCTTGATGATGAGTTATCTCCCATTTGACCGAATACTACTGAAATCTTATCTAATAGATTTGATTCTTTCATTTCATCATATAATTCCTTACCTTCTCTTGATCTTTCTCCAATACCAACGAAAACAGAATTTGATGAATATCCCTTATATACATTATTTATAAGTTCCTTTATAAGTACTGTTTTTCCAACTCCAGCACCACCTAAAAGCCCCATCTTATACCCTTTCATTAATGGAGCAAAGAAGTCTAGAACTTTTATTCCTGTCCATAAAGGTTCTCCTGCTATATCAATATCCTTTAATGATAAATTTCTATCATAAATATTTCTTTTTACCTCTCTTTTTATTTTAGTTTTATCTATTAACTCACCATATGAATTAAATACTTTACCTAATATTTCATCTGAATATTGAATTTCTAATCCATCACTTACTTTATAAACATCTAATCCGCTTCTTAAGCCTATAACACTTTGAAGTGGAATAGTTGTAATTATATTTTTATTTACTTCTGCTACTTCCAGCTTTATTTCACCTTTTCTTGTTTTTGCTGTAAGCACATCCTTAACTTTTACCTTATTTTCTAAGCTTAAAACTCTAACATTCATTTCGCTTACTGAAATTATCTTACCTATATGCATACTTTTCTCCTTAATCTAATTTTAATTTAGAAAAATTACTTAAAACTTTTTCAAATTCCTTCTTCTTTTTAATTTTTCTATTTTCTCTTTTTATTATTTCTTCACGCTCTTCAATTTTATTTAGAGAATCAGATGTATTTTCCTGACGCATTATATTTTCACTTGCTTTTGAATTAATATTTTTTAATATAATTTCATATCTAACATATAAAGATATAAGTTCTAATAATAATTCAGTAATATCACCTTCATAAACAAAGTCTTCTGTATATTGATTATCTGTTCTTGCTTCTAAAGGATATATCCTTTTCTTTTCAAACTTTATATCTCCAACCTTATTGTATTTTAGATAAAATATATTAATTTCAGATACTTTTCTGTTAAAAATATATTCTGAAACTTTATTTGAAATTTCATCAATATATAGGTCAAACTCATCTTTCTTTACAGATAAAACTACATTTTCATAATTTCTATTTATTTTCTTTCCTATAAGAATTTTTAAAGAATCTTTTTCTTCAGCTATAGCTTTATTTATCTGCATATTATAACTTCCGCAAAATCCTCTGTCACTACC
>CAKVFO010000020.1 GCA_934746785.1 uncultured Clostridium sp.
ATTGGACGACTTACATATCAGAAAGCCAGTTATAATCAGTGCTCACTCTCAAAAAAAGTTTTTAATTTCCTATACGTGTACAAAGTGGCTGACGCCACGCTTTTCAGCGCAGGAAGCCACTTTGTTACAGCCTGTCAAAAGGTTCTAAAATCAAAATTGGAGGATAGAAGTAATATTTTTATGCTCCAAATCACAACCAGTCGCTTAAAAATATTGCTTCTACCTCCTTAAATACTAACGAAAATTTTGCTTTTCGGTTCTTTTGCGACACTACATTTTTCTTTTTAACGTATTGGAAAGCTTGCATATCAGAAAGCCAGTAATAATCAGCACTCCCTCTCAAAAGAAGTTTTTAATTTCCTATACGTTTAAAAAAATAAGGGTAATAAAAGTTAAACTTTCAGATGAAGTGACAGAAACTTTAGTAACTAATATCTATGTTGACGACATTGAGTGCACGCCCATGCTGGGCGCACTATAAAAATAAAGCTTGATTAATTTTCTAATCAAGCTTCATTTCCCTAAATTTATCAACTTCTTTTTTTATTTTAATCTTATCCTCATTTGTAAGATTTTCTCTTCCAAATCTATCACTTAAAAATACATAGGATATATCATTTATATCAACATTTTTCTTTAATCCTTGCATATCTGCAAAAGGAAGTTTATTCATAATATATAGCAAATGCATATGATATCTAATCATCTTACAAACCTTATTTTTAAACTCTTTATCTTGAATAAAATTATTTAAAAACAACATGCCATCTTCTTCTCCAGCCTTATCATGATTATAAGATGTCCATCTGCCTTTTCTAAGTTTAGTGGTCTTAATTTTACCAATATCATGCAATAACAAGCACCACATAAAAGCGCGCCTATCATTTACTTTTTCTCTATACTTAGCACCTTCATCTACTACCATCATTGTATGAATCCATACATTTCCTTCTGGATGATGTTTTGGTGATTGCTGCATCTCTTCTAATTTCTTTAATTCCCTAAAAGGTTTATGATTTAACAATCCATTATCTTTAATTTTATTCAAAAATAATGAAGGTTTTTCATCCTTTAATAAATGTTGTTCTATTTCTTTAAATAATTTAATATCATTCATAAAGTTTATCCTCCTTAAAAGTTCTATCTTTAGTATCCCCTTAACAGAATATATATTAACTTAAATTTTCTTTTTCAATAAAATAAGATTTCTTCCAAAATGATTAACTTTCTGGATCTTAAATCCACACTCACGCAATTTTTTAACCTCATATTTTTCTAAATCTTCCTCATAAATTATAAATTCAAAAATATTACATATCTGCCCAAAAATTAAACAAAGCCTGCTTCCACTCCAAAGAAATACATTATTCAAGATAGTATCACTAATATTATCATTAAGCTGTATATTCCCTATAATATAACTTTTTTTATTCATCCCTAAAAGAAAAGTAATTATTCCAACAACTCTTTTATCATTACTTATTGATACAAAAATCAAATTAGTTAAGGGATTTTCGCTGATTTTATTAATATTTTCTTCATATTGTTCATACCCTTTTGCCAAGGCACTAAATACTCCTACTCTATATCTTTCATAATCTTTATTTAAAGAAACATCTATTTTAAATTTAAAATCTTTTCCACTATATTTATACATATCTTCAAATGGATCTTCTCCACACCATTCAATTATATCTTCTGTATATAATTTGTGTAACTTATCCCAAATAATAAAATAGGAACTTGAATTATTGATATCAAATTTATATTGAAGTTTTACTTTTATTTCGCCCACACTACTTTTCTCATTAGCTATAATAAATCTTTCAATATTATCAAGTTCATATTTAGATACTAATTTTTTATTAACTTTAAAACTATACTCTCCTCTTATAAAATCATATTCTCTATTGAACTTATTCATGAAAGCGCACCCCTTACAGACAATATTTTACAATATTTGTTCATATATGTAAATAAAGATAGATAGGCAATCACCTATCTATCTCTTTTAAATTATTTAGCTTTTTCTAAAAGCTCCTTAATATCTTCTGGTGTAAATACATATTTCTTATTACAGAAATGACATACAACTTCTTCATTTTTTTGTTCATCATATATTTCTTTCAAATCTTTTTCGCCAATACTTATTAATGCTTTTTCAACTCTTTCTCTTGAACAGTCACATACGTACTTTGGTTCATTAGCAAATTCAAGTTTTAAATCCATATCCTCAAATATATATTCTAAAATTTCTTCAATTGTCTTTCCCTCAGTTATCATTGTTGTTATAGATGGAACTTCTTCTAATCTATACATTAAAATATCTGCAAGTAATGGATCTGCATCAGGCATCATTTGAATTATAAATCCTCCTGCCGCCTTAATCGATAAATCCTTATCTACCAATACTCCTAATGAAACTGCTGAAGGTGTTTGTTCAGATACTGTATAGTAATAAGTTAAATCTTCTGCAATTTCACCTGAATGAATTGGCACTTGTCCTACATATGGATCTTTTAACCCTAAATCTCTAATAACATATAAAATACCATTAGTACCTACTGCTCCACCAACATCTAATTTTCCATTTGCATTTAAAGGAAGATTAACATATGGATTTCCTATAAAACCTTTTACTGATGCATCATTATGAGCTGTAACTGTAATACCTTTAGCTTCTCCTCCTCCATTTATCTTCAAAGTTAAAATATCTTTATCTGACTTTAAATCTGTTCCCATTAAAGCTGCTGCTGTAAGCATTCTTCCAAGTGCTGCTGCAGCTACTGGTGTACACTGATGTACACTTGTTCCATCTTCAACCAGATTAGTAGTAATCCCCCCTATAACTCTAATCATACCATCTTTTGCAGTTCCTCTAACTATTCTATCCTTCATGTTTATTCCTCCACATTCTTTTTTACAACATATAAAATTCTTTCACTTTTATCATTTACTTTATTTGAAGTATATCCATCATATTTATTCAATATTGAAAATCCTATACTTTTTAATATTTCTTCAATATAATCCTCTCTGTAAGCTCTTTCATGATGCTCTTCTTGAAATTTTTCATACTGATTTTTATCCTTAACAAAAAATGTAAGATACATACTTACAACTTCATCTTCAAATACATTTTCCCATGAATAAAACACCTTTTCATCATCATGTATATATATATTATCACCTAATATATTAGAAAGTTTGTAATAAGAATTTATATCAAATACAAATATACCATTATCTTTTAAATGATTAAATACTCCTTGTAAATAATCTTTTAAGTCCTCATCATCTAGAATATAATTAGTCGAATCAAGCATACAGCTTATTAAGTCAAACTCTTGCCCCAAGTCTAATTCAACCATATCCTGACATATTACTTGAGCATTTATATTTTTTTCTTGAAATTTATCATAAGCCTGCATAAGCATGTCATCTGATAAGTCAACAGCATAAATATTTTTAAATTCACCTGCCATCTTTTCTGTAACATTTCCTGTTCCACAAGCTAAATCTAAATAGTCTTTTTTTTCTATATTATTTTCTTTTATGATTTCCTTTAATCTCTTTGTTATTAAATCATAATCAATATCTTCATATATTAACTTATCATATATCTTTGCAAATTCGCCGTATACCATGAGCTCTCCCCCATATGTTTTATAATTACTACAAATATATTAAGGCTAATCGCAAATTAAGTCAATTTTTTCTTCCTAAAATCTCATTATTAGTCGGTATATGAAGTTCCTTTTTTCTCTTTGTCATTATTCCACCTATACGTCCTGTTTCTTCTGCAGTAAGCCCTCCCCATCCTAACGAATCAACTTTATCTTTAAGTCCTAATTCTTCTGCAATTTCATATTTTATTTTTTCTCTTTGAATCTCTTCTTTTGTTAATTCCTTATTACTTTTCAATTTTGCTTTTATTATTTTTTTTAATGGTGTGTTACCCAAAATATATCCCTCCTATTATATTTTCTCAATTCTATTGTTTCCATCTTTTATTAATCTATGTATTATAATTTCTATATTTTTTTTTATAAGCCTTGATATTTTAAGCTGTTTTATCTAATATTTAATTAGTATATTCAATATACTATATCAGAATAAAGAAATATTTTACTTGGGGCTGTAGTAGCTTTCTTTATATTCTGTATTTGTAATTAAAAATATCATGTACAATCAACTTGAAAGCTTTTATTGTATATGATATATGAGAAAACTAATATATTTTTTCAAATTACAAATGAAAATGTATAAGAAAAAAGATTGGAGGATTTCAAATGTCAATATTTGAAGGTTCTGGTGTAGCACTTGTTACTCCTTTTAACGAAAAAGGTGTAGATTATGAAAAATTAAGAGAATTATTAAACTGGCATGTTGAAAATGAAACTGATGCTATTATTATTTGTGGAACTACAGGCGAAGCAACAACAATGACAGAAGATGAAAAAAAGAAAACTATTAAATTTACAGTGGATGTTATAGGCAAAAGAATTCCTGTTATTGCAGGAACTGGCTCTAATAATACAGCATCTTCAATACAAATGAGCAAATACGCAGAAAGCGTTGGTGTCGATGGTCTTCTTGTAATCACCCCTTACTATAATAAAACAAATTCTAAAGGGTTATTTAAACATTTTGAAGCAATAAATAATTCAGTCAATATTCCTATAATAGTTTATAATGTACCTGGAAGAACTGGTATGAATATAACGCCTAAACAATTAGTTAAACTTGCTAAATTATCTAACGTAAAAGCTATAAAAGAAGCCAGCGGAAATATAAGTCAAGTTGCTGAAATGAAAGCATTAGTAGGAGATTCAATAGATATATATTCAGGAAATGATGATCAGATAGTTCCTATTATGTCTCTTGGTGGAAAGGGAGTTATTTCTGTTTTAGCTAACGTAATTCCAAAAACTGTGCATGATATGACTCATGCTTACTTAAAAGGTGATATAAACAAATCACTAAATCTACAAATTAAGAACCTTGAGTTATGCAATAATTTATTTATAGAAACAAACCCTATTCCTGTTAAAACAGCCCTTAATATGATGGGAATGAAAGTTGGACCTTTAAGACTTCCTTTATATGAAATGGATTCAAATAACGAAGCAACTTTAAAGGCAACTTTAAAAAAATACAATTTAATTTAAGGAGAGATATATGATTAAAGTTATTTTAAATGGCTGCTCAGGTAAAATGGGCAAAATGGTTATTGCCTCAGCAGAGCAATTTCAAAACATGGAAATAGTTGCAGGAATCGATAAATTTAAAGCTGAATTAGGATTCCCTATATTCGATACACCTGCTGATGTTAATATTGATTATGATGTTCTTTTAGACTTTTCTAGAGCTGATGCTCTAAATGGACTTTTAGATTTAACAAAAAAAACAAAAAAACCTTTAGTTATTTGTTCAACTGGTTTTACAAAAGAACAATTAGAACTTATAGATGAAAAGAGCAAAACACTTCCTCTATTTAGATCTGCAAACATGTCCCTTGGGATTAATTTAATTAACTCTCTTTTAAAGAAAGTTGCTCCTCTTCTTTATGGAAACTACGATATAGAAATCGTTGAAAAACACCATAATCAAAAGGTTGATTCACCTTCTGGAACTGCAATTTTACTTGCAGATACTATTAAGGATTCTTTAAAAGATGAAACTGAATATGTATATGGACGTGAAGGTCATCACAAAAGAGAACAAAAAGAAATAGGAATTCACGCTATAAGAGGCGGTGGAATTGTTGGAGATCACGATGTAATATTTGCCGGAACTGGTGAAGTTATTGAATTAAGCCACAAAGCAATATCAAGAGAAGTATTTGCTATTGGTGCATTAAAGGCATGTGAATTTATGAGCAAGGTTTCAGAGCCTGGACTTTATAATATGGACAACGTAATTAACCTATAATTTCCAAAAGCATGGATAGATAATATATCTTTCCATGCTTTTTGCATTTTTTCACTCAACTTAGTTAATACTATTTTAAAAGATAGTTTAAAGGAGGTATTATTATGACAAAAGACAGTCAGCCTGATAATAAAAAGGCTAGAATGGAAAAATGTAATTATCAAACACCTATAGCTAGTGAAGAAGGTAAAAACCATAACAGAACTCAAAAAAAACATTCTGTAAAGAGACAAGGATTTCAAAACGATCATATAAATTAGAATTTATACACACGTACAAAGTGGCTGACACCACGCTTTTTAGCGCAGGAAGCCACTTTGTTAAAGCCTGTCAAAAGGTTCTAAAAGCAAATTATGGGAGAATAGAAGTAATATTTTTATGTTCCAAATCACAACCAGTCGCTTAAAATATTACTTCTACCTCCTTTAATACTAACGGAAATTTTGCTTTTTGGTTCTTTTGCCGGCCTACAATTATTTTTTAACGTTTTTGAAAACTTACATATCAGAAAGCTAGTAATAATCAGTGCTCAATCTCAAAAAAAGTTTTAAATTTCCTATACGTTAAAAAAGCAGCTATAAAAGCTGCTTTTTTAATTTGGAAGTTTATTCTTATGTGGTTCATTCTCATAAAACATTAATAGATTTAAACTGCATCTGTTTCGTCTTGTGATGTGGATTCTTCTTTTGGTAACTTTTCCATCTTAGAAATAGAAACTTCATATGCAATTTTCTTTATAACTTCAGTTTCTGAAATCTTTTTTTGGTATTCTCTGCTTTGTAATCTTCCCCATACTCTTATATTATCTCCAACATTTAATGATTGGCAGAATCTTGAGTTTCTTCCCCAAGCGATAGTTGGTATATAATCTGACTTATTATAAGCTCTATTAACAGCTAATAATACATCAGCTATTTCTCTACCAAATGGAGTAGTTCTGTATACTGGTTCCTTACATATAAAACCATCTAGATATATTTCATTTGGATTTTTGCTTTTTTCTATACAAGGTTCTATATTTCTTGCAAATACAGTTAAAATTAGCTTATTAGATCCATCTATAAACTTATTATAAGATCTTAATTGTCCCTCAACAATTATTTCTTTGCCGATACTTAAATCTAATCCATTAATCAATCTCTCAGATACTGTAATATTCAACAAATCAACTGAATCACTTAATCTCATAACTTCAATATTGAAGCTATAGAATCCTTCCCCATACATTTCATGACTGAACTCTAGTTCAGATGCTACCTTACCTTCTAGGTATATTTTGTTATTTAACATTAAATTATCCATTTGTAACCCCTCTCTCCCTTAGTAATAACTTAATTCAAAATAAAGAAGACCCCCACAAGTACATATTTCCATTATAATACATTTAATGTTTAGTTTTCAAGCTTATTTGTAATTATTTTCTGTATTGACTGCCTTTTTCATCTATACAATAATCTTCTTTATATATCAACTCACCAATAGAAACAACATCATATTCTTTTTCTTTTAGATATGTTAATAGTTTATCTAAATTTCTTACCGTATACTTTGCATTATTATGAAACAGTATTATAGATCCTTCTTTTAACTTTTCTGTTACTCTTTTAAATTCAATATCCTCACCCTGTTCCTTCCAATCAACAGAATCAACACTCCACTGTATTGGAATAAGGTTAAGGCTTCTAATCTTATCACAGCTCATTTTATTATAATCTCCACTTGGAAACCTGAAGAGCTTTGGTTTTTCTCCTATGTGCTCTTCTATTATTTTATTTGTCCTTTCTACTTCTTCTTCCATTCTCTCTGTAGTGATTGTACTGAAATTAGGATGTATATAACTATGATTTCCTATTTCATGTCCCTTACTTGATATCGATTTTAATTTTGTTATGTTTTCTTCACTATAATTTACCCAGCCTCCCATTATAAAGAATGTTGCCTTTACATTATACTTGTCTAAAACATCTAATATACCTTCAAGATAATCCTTTTCCGCCCAATTAATATCAAAAGTTATGGCAACCTTTTTTTCATCTGTTTTTACACTAAATATAGGCAATTCATACTTTTCTCCTGTTACCTCTATACTATCCGTTTTAAACAAATATGATAAGCCAATGACCATTATCACTAAAATTATAGATAAAAATGCCTTTATACCTCTCCACTTCAAAGCAACTAAAGCTCCTTCCATTTCTATCTATAAATTTATATTCACTTATCTAAAATTTATGATATAATATTTTAGAATACTTTCACTAGAGATGGAGGTTATTATATGTTTGAAAACTCAGCAGAACTAGCTGAAAATAAGTTGTTATTATTATATATTTTACAGGTATTAAAAAGACCAATTTCAAATTCTCAGCTTACAGAAATTATTTTAGAGAACAATTTAATAAACTATTTCACCTTACAGCAATATATAAGTGAATTAGTTGCATCTGGTTTTACTTCTTACGAAGAAGTAAATGATAAGAAACTTTTAACTATAACTAAAAAAGGAGAAAGTGTTCTCTCCTTTTTCAAAGACAGAATTTCTCCTTCTAAACTTAATATTTTAGACAATTATATAAAAGAAACAATTGATTTAATAAAGAAAGAATTAACTATCCAAAGCGACTATACACTTACTAAAAAGGATAATTTTTTAGTAGATTTAAGAGCTCTAGAAGATAACGTTACACTTATGGAATTAAAGCTTTCTGTACCGTCTAAAAATCAAGCAGCATCTTTATGCAAACGCTGGAAAGATAACCCTTCTGACCTTTATAATAAAATTATAAATCTATTATTTACAGAAGATAATCAATGAAAAACATAGCACTAGGCTCCTTGCCTACTGTTATGTTTTTTATTATTCTTTCCTTCAAGTTAACTTTAACAACTCTTCCATTCATACAATCACCAATAAAAATATTATTTTTAATTTTTATTATTGATTTAACCATCCCACCTATATATATCTTTTTTATTTCTCTACCTTTATTCAAATCTATAATACTTAAAGTACCTTCTCCAGAATTAGTTACATATACTTTATTGTCATCCACCACAAAATCAACAGGCTCAATCCCTGCTCTTATTCTTTTTATAACTTTATAGTTATCCGTTGAAATTATAGAAATATAACCCTCTATATCTTTTCCAAAATAACTTTCACATAGGTATAACATTTTTTTATCCTTAGATAAGAAAATTTTTGTTGGATTCTCATAAGTTTTTATAACAGACCTTAACATCTTTTTATCCAAATCAACAACTGATATTAAATTACTATTAAGATTGCTTACATATGCTATTTTACTTTCCTCATCAACTTCAATATTATGTGGATATTCAGCTACTGGTATGCTTGTAACTATCTGTCCAGCATTAATATCTGCCTCTATAATAGAATTAGATTCGCTGCATACTACATAAACCTTATCATCACATATCTTAACATCACTTGGATGTGGTCCTATATAAATATTTTCTTTTTCTTTCTTTTCTTTTAGTGAAAATATTGAAATTGAATTATTATAACTATTCCCTATAATAAGTCTATCATCATAACATACTAAACTATGAGGGCCAACAGGTTTTTCTCCTAAATCTAAGGAGTACTTTTTCACGGAATAATCTGATAAGTTTATTTCACTTAACGAATCTCCTGCAGTATTACAAACAAAAATAGACTGCATTTTTAATCCTCCTTAGGAAACCCTGTTCCATATAATATATGATTTCCAAACCAATATGGAACATTTTTCACTATAATATTCCTTTAAATTTTCATATAATTCCTTTATAATTAAAATAACAATCATAATTTGGAGGGATTTAAATGTTCACTTATAAAACAAAAGGGACATGCGCTACATCAATTGATTTTTCTATTGAAGGCGATGTAATAAAAGAAGTTAATTTTCAAAGAGGATGCGATGGAAACCTAAAGGGAATCTCTGCATTAATCGTAGGAATGAAGGTTGACGATGCTATAAATAAACTTCAAGGTATAGACTGCCGTGGAAGAGGGACTTCTTGTCCTGATCAATTAGCTCACGCTTTAAAAGAATGGAAATCTGGAAATTTATAAAATAATAAAGACAGTAAATAGATTAAAATATTCATCTATCTACTGTCTTTTATACTATAAATTTAACTTTCTTATTTTCTTTCTCATATCCCCTATCATATATAAAGAACCTGAAACTAATATAAGATCATTTTCATCAGCTTCATCTAATGCAGACTTTAAGGCTTCATCATAACTTTCATAAGCTATACAGTTATCATTATACTTGTCTATAACCTTTTTTAATTCAGCAGCATTTTCAGCTCTAGTACTTAAAGGAGTTAAAGCATATACCTTATATGCATCTTTAACAATTACTTCTACCATCTTTTCAACTTCCTTATCAGCTAAAATTCCAAGAAGAAGGAATAATCTATTATATTTAAAATACTTTTCAATATTAGTTTTAAGCTTACTTATACCCTGAATGTTATGAGCTCCATCAATTACAACTAACGGATTTTTATTCATAACTTCAAGTCTTCCAATCCACCTTACCTTCTTTAACGCCGCCTTTATATCCTCATAACAAAACTCAATTCCTTCTATTGAACAAATTTCCTTATAAGCTTCAAGTGCAACTAAAAGATTATTTATTTGATGTTCACCCAAAAGAGGTAACTTAACTTCTATATTATCATCAGCTAGATTTATATTTATAAGCTGATAAATATTATCTTCCTCTACAACATTAACAAACTTTCCTTTAGATATATCCGTTACTATTAACTTTGATTTAGTTTCTAAACATTTTTCTTTTATAGATTTTAGAGCCTCTTCTTCTTGAGGATATATTACAACAGGAACTCCAGCCTTAATTATTCCCGCCTTTTCCTTAGCTATCTCTCCTAAAGTATTACCTAAAAGATTCATATGATCAAAACTTATAGAAGTAATAATACTTAATATTGGTGTTATTACATTAGTTGAATCAAGTCTTCCTCCAAGACCTACTTCTATAACTCCATAATCAATATTCTCTTCAGCAAAATATAAAAACATTAGACAAGTAATAATTTCAAATTCAGTAGGATGATTATAACCTTTTTCAATAACCTTATCTACAGCCGCCTTAATCCTTGTAATAAGCTTAGCTAAAATACTTTTGGGAATATTCACTCCATTAATTTGTATTCTTTCCTCAAACTCCTCTAAAAAAGGTGATGTATACATCCCCACCTTATATCCCTTTTCCTTTAAAAGTTCTACCAGAATAGCTGTTGTAGAACCTTTACCATTAGTTCCTGCAATATGTATAAACTTACCCTTCTTATGAGGATTACCTAACAGTTCTAACAGTTTATATGTTCTTTCAAGTCCATAATTAGAACCAAAGTTTCCAACCTTATGTATGTAACTCATTGCTTCATCATAATTCATGTTATTCACCTAACTTTTACAATAATTTCTTTTATTATATTCTACCCTAAAAAAAGTAGTCAAGTAAGCTAAAGAGTATTTCCTATACATTAAGAAAAAACTGCATCTAAAAGGATTCTAATCCCTTTAGATACAGCTTAATTTATATATTAACCTAAAGCCTTAATTCTTGTTTCAACAGCTTCAAGCATCTCTACATATTTAACTCTCTTAGCTTTTTCACCATCAACAACAGCTTGAGGTGCTTTAGCTACGAAACCTTGGTTAGAAAGCTTCTTATCAATTCTTTCTATTTCACCATTAAGTTTCTTAACTTCTTTATTAAGTCTTTCAAGTTCCTTTTCCTTATCAACAAGGTCAAGAAGTGGCATAAATAATTCTCCACCCTTAACAACTACAGATACTGCGTTTGCAGGAACTTCTTCTTTATTATTAGTAAACTCAACTTCAGAAGCTGATGCAAGTTTTTCGATGTAAGCTGAACCTGCTTCAAATGCTGCCTTAGCTTCTTCTCCAATGTAAGCTATAACCTTAGCTTTTCTTGAAGGTGGTACATTCATTTCAGCTCTTACATTTCTTAAAGATTTAATAGCTTCTATTACATAAGCCATATCCTTTTCTGCGTCTAGATTTACAAGTGCTTCATCAAATGTTGGCCATTTTGAAGTTGTTATAGTTTCTTCATCACTTAAGTGAGTAAAGATTTCTTCTGTGATGAATGGCATTACTGGATGTAATAATTTTAATCCTGTAATTAATACTTTATAAAGTACATTGTAAACTACACCCTTAGCTTTTTCATCATCGCTATGGAATACAGTTTTTACAAGTTCTATATACCAGTCACAGAATTCAGTCCACATGAAGTCATAAACCTTTTGAATAGCAATTCCTAGTTCATATTTATCCATGTTTTCAGTTACTTCTTTAACTAAATTATTCATTTCTGAAAGTATCCACTTATCAGCTAATGAGTATTCTGTACAGTCAGCATACTTATTCATTATATCCTTATCAAGGTTCATCATAACGAATCTTGAAGCATTCCAAATCTTATTAGCAAAGTTTCTTGCAGCTTCAACCTTTTCTGGATAGTATCTTATATCATTACCTGGAGCATTACCAGCAACAAGCATATATCTTAATGCATCTGCACCATATTGATCTATAACATCTAGTGGATCAACACCATTTCCAAGAGACTTACTCATCTTTCTACCTTCTGAGTCTCTTATAATACCATGAATTAATACAGTGTTAAATGGAGTTTCATCCATGTTATGAAGACCTGAGAATATCATTCTTGCAACCCAGAAGAATATGATATCATATCCAGTAACTAGAGTGTTAGTTGGATAGAAATATTCAAGATCTTCTGTCTTATTTGGCCATCCAAGAGTTGAGAAAGGCCAAAGTGCTGATGAAAACCATGTATCAAGTACATCATTATCTTGTTCTATATTAGTAGAACCACACTTAGAGCACTTGCATGGTGCTTCTTCTAGAACCATCATTTCACCACAGTCTTTACAGTAGTAAACAGGAATTCTGTGTCCCCACCATAATTGTCTTGAAATACACCAGTCTTGAATGTTTTCCATCCAGTTGAAATATGTCTTTTCAAATCTTTCAGGAACAAACTTAGTTTTCTTATTCTTAACAACTTCTATAGCTGGTTTTGCTAAAGATTTCATCTTAACATACCATTGCTTAGATATAATTGGTTCAACAGTAGTGCCACATCTATCATGAGTTCCTACATTATGAACGTGATCCTTAATCTTAACTAAAAGTCCTGCTTCTTCAAGATCTTTAACGATAGCCTTCCTTGCTTCATATCTATCCATTCCAGCATACTTTCCACCCTTTTCATTGATAATACCCTTATCATCCATAACTCTTATTATTTCAAGATTATGTCTCTTACCAACCTCAAAGTCATTAGGATCATGAGCTGGAGTCATCTTAACTGCACCAGTACCAAATTCTAAATCAACATAGTCATCTCCAACTATAGGGATTTCTCTATTTACAAGTGGTAATATAACTGTTTTTCCTATTAAATGTTTATATCTTTCATCATTAGGATTTACAGCAACACCACTATCCCCTAATAATGTTTCAGGTCTAGTTGTTGCAATTTCTAAGTTTCCAGAACCATCAGCTAATGGATAGTTAATGTGCCAAAAATGTCCTGCTTGTTCTTCGTATTCAATTTCTGCATCAGATAAAGCAGTTTGGCAATGTGGACACCAGTTAGTTATTCTATTTCCTTGATAAATTAAACCTTCATTATAAAGTTTAACAAATACGTGCTTTACAGCCTTATCAAGATTTTCATCCATAGTGAAAGCTTCTCTTGTAAAGTCAGCAGATACACCAACCTTTTTAAGCTGAATTCTTATTCTTTCTCTATATTCATCAGTCCACTTCCATACTTCTTCAAGGAAAGCTTCTCTTCCCATCTCCTTCTTGTCTAAACCTTTTTTAGCAAGTTCATTAGCAACCTTAACTTCAGTTGCAATAGAAGCATGATCTTCACCTGGAACCCATAAGGTACAGAATCCTTGCATTCTCTTAAATCTTATAAGCATATCTTGTAAAGTATTATCAAGAGCATGCCCTAAGTGAAGCTTACCTGTTATGTTTGGTGGCGGCATAACAATTGAATATGGTTTTTTACTCTTATCTATAACTGGAGTAAAATACTTTTTTTCTTCCCAATTCTTGTAAATTCTTTCTTCAAATTCTTTTGGATCATATGTAGTAGATAAATTCTTATTTTCTTCCATAATTACCATCCTTTCTTATAATAATGTGTTTATTACAATAAAAAAGAGCCTTCATCCTAAAAAGGACGAAAACTCGCGGTACCACCTTTATTCCTATCTATAAAAATAGGCTCTTATTTTAATAACGGTTAGAAAACCGTCTTTAGCTACTAAAGTTACACTTCACTAAAGAAACTCAAAAGCTACCTTCAAAACCTTCCATATAAGGGCTTTCACCTAATCCCTCTCTCTTATAATACTTCAGAATTTTTACTCCTCTTTCTCACAGTAATAACATAATTAATTTATAAAATTATAATATATCATTACTAAAACTTTGTCAATTGCGTAAATACCAAATTATATCAAAGCTTTTAGTGCAAGAAGATCTAAGAAATCAACTTTTCCATCTGCATTAACATCTGAATTTCCTTCTACTATTGTAACTCCATCACCACCTGCATTAACAAATCTCTTTAATAATGTATAATCCGATATACTTAGTACTCCATCTCCGTTAACATCTCCTGCTTTTCCAACTGTCACCTCAGGTTTTTTTGTTGAATCTCCTTTTACATGGGTACCATTTTTACCTAAATTAACTTTATGATCAAGTCCAATAAATACACCTTCATCATTTTGCCATAATGTTGGCTTAATTAAAGCGTATTTTTCTTCATCTACAGATTTTAAATCATCTTTATAAACCCCACCTGTATCTCCTGAATTTGGATTTAAACACCAGAAAGTATGATTTAGATTTTCATCTGCAATAAGCTTAGCCATACACTCTAGCCACTTTTGATTATCGCCTCCATCTAATCTTCCTCCCCATTCTCCAACAAGAATTGGTGCAATATTGTCTTCTTTTATATATAACCAGCTTTTCCTCCATATATCATCCTTCAATGTTTCAGTATTAAAGTCTTTTTCAAACCAAGATTGTTGAGATACGCCTGGTCCATAATCATGTGGTGAATAAACTATTTGTTTATTTCTTTCTGAAGTTCCAAAATCAATAGGATGTTCCTTAACTCCCATAAGGTTTCCACCCCACCATCCACCTTCATAGCAATGTTCTCCAACATCTCCATATTTAAATCCTTTTTTAGGATATGTTTCTACACCTTCTATCATAATTAAAAGGTTAGGATTTTCATCTAATATTATATTACCTACCCTTTCAGCTTCATACTTCCAGTTATCCTCGTCCTTAGACTCATCCCATTTAGCAGTAGTTTCAGCACGATATGCTTTTCCATGAGGTTCATTGAATATATCACAGGCTATTACTGTATCATCATCCTTATACTTTCTAGCTAAATATCTCCACGCTGTTTCAAAATCTTCTGTTGTGAATCCTTTATCTGCCCATAGTGGACTTTGAGAGCCTGTATAAACTCTATGCATATCAAGCATGACCTTTACGCCCTTTTCCTTACAATAATCAAGAGCATAATCTAATACTTGTTCTCCGCCCATTCCTTTTAATTCTGGATAAGTATTAACATCTACCGATCTTGCTTCAGTTAATTCACCTTTACTCCACTTTAATACAGTTTCAACTGATAAAGGAATTCTTATTAAGTTAAATCCTCTATCAGCTACTGTATCCACCATGTTATGACAGCTTTGCGACCACAAGCCATGAAATACAGCTTCTGGTGTCTCGTATCCAAACCATGCAACTCCTGTTAATCTTACTTCATTGTTATATTGATCAAAAATCTTACTACCATCTGTATGCAAATAATCATCATTAGTACTATCTGCAAAAGCACTTACCGATGTACCACAAAATATTGCTGATGCAATTGCTATTGCAGCTAAAAACGATTTCTTTTTTAAAATCACCCTAATCCCCTCCTAAGAATTTCACTGTACTATACTGTACTATATAATTTTTACATTACTTACTCTATACAGCAAACCTTTTAGCGTAAAACAGCATTCTTATGTCGTAAAGAAATCAAAGTTAAACCAAGCCAATCCAAATACTTATATTAAAAACAGAATGACATATTATTGTAATCCATAATGAATCATATTCTTTAACAAGATATCCAAAAATCATACTAACTACTGACACAGATATTATTCCTTGAATAATATCTGTTCCTCCTATTATCCAATTTGGAAAGTGAAAAATAACAAAAATTAAAGTAGATAATACATTAGCTTTTATAAAAGAATATTTTTCTTCAAAAAACCTTAGTAAAAATCCTCTTATAGGTATTTCTTCTAAAAATCCTACACTTAAACCATAAAGCCATCTTATACCTATGTTTAAATTAATATTTAAATTATTAGTTATAATTCCCTTAAAAATAAATAATCCTACATATACAAAGCTGACAAATCCACCTATTAAAATACCTTTATCCCAATTCTTTTTTAACTTTAAATAATTAAATACATTACTATTTATTTTTTTTCTAATAAAAAAATAAATAGGCATTAATATAAAAAAACTATATAAAATCAAACTACAAATAAAAACAATTATATCACTAATCACCATCATTCACTCCTATTTTCCATTAAAGTATTTTATTTACTCTTATTATATAGTAATATAGTAATATATGTAATATAGTAACTTATTTTGAAAGGATGTCTAAAATGATTTTAACAGATAAAATTGCCAAATCAACAGTAACTTTTATTAAAAATAACACATCAACTTCTGATGAAGATTTAGAAAAAATTGAATATGGAATTAAAGCTTTAGTTTCTAATTTTTTAAAATTAGTTCTTTTATTTTTAACTGCTTATTTTTTTGGGGTTTTAAAATATACACTCTTAGCTGTATTTACTTTTGCATTGATACGATCTTTTGCTAGTGGTGCTCATGCTAATTCAACTATTCAATGTATATTTATAAATTATTTATTCTTTTTAGGAAACGTTTTTATAAGTATTTATCATCCTTTATCCACTATGGAAATAGGTGTTATATTCTTAATTTCCTTAATCCTTATATGCTTATACTCACCAGCTGACACTGCTGAACGTCCACTTGTAAACAAAAAATTACGTATTTTTTTGAAATTAGGTTCTATCATAACGGCTTTTATACTTTTATTTATTAGTTTAATTATTAATAATGATGTATATAAAACAATAATTATTAACTCAATACTGGAAGAATCTATTGCTATCACTCCACTTTTATATAAAATACTTGGCAAAAGCTATAGAAATTACTTTAATATTACTTTATAGACATTTAAATACAATTAATGTTATAATTAAAATATATTATTTAAACGGAGGTTCGCTTTATGGATATTATCATATGTGAAGATAATTCACATCAAAGAAAAGATATTGAGACTTTAATTACTAATGAAATAGAAAGCCTAGATTTTAAGATTGCACTATCAACTGGAAATCCTAATGCAGTAATAAAGTACGTAGAAAATAATAACTTAAGTAACTTAATTTATTTCTTAGATATTGATTTACAAAATAGCATAAATGGTATTGAATTAGCGAAGATGATAAGAAAATACGATTCAACTGGATATATAATATTCTTAACTGCTCATGCAGAACTTACTTTACTAACATTTCAATATAAGGTACGAGCCATGGATTATATAATTAAAGGTGATCCAGCAATAGTAAGACAAAAAATTAGAGATTGTTTCAATCAAATATGTATAGATGTTTCTAACAGTAAAAATAAAAAGTCAAATATAATTCCTATTGATATCGGTAATAACTTAGTATTTTTTGACTTAGATGATGTACTTTTCTTTGAAACAGCTGATACTGAACATAAAATAAGAGTTCATACATCAACAGGATATTCTGAATTCTATGGAACCTTAAAAGATATTGAAACTGCATTAACGCCATCATATTATAAGCCTCATCGTTCATATTTAGTTAATACAAAAAAGATTAAATCTATCGATAAAGAAAATCTTATAATCCATATGATTAATGGTGAGACATGCTATGTAGCTTCTAGATATTTAAAAGGTTTATTACAAAAATGTTTAGGATAAAAAATACTTTGTATTTTTTATCCTTTTTAATGGAGGTTTTTAAAAGTTGACTGAAGTTATTTTATATTTATTATACTCATTAATAAGTTCGTTACTATATGTTATTAATTTATATGTAATTAACAAAAAGCTTTTTGACAAAAAATCATTTTTTAAGTATTTTCTATGTATATTTATAGCACTTAATTTTTGTTCAAAGAGTACAAAAATTACAAACTTTGTATGCTTATTAATATCCATTTTATTTTTCTTAAGAAAAATAAATAAATTAATACCATTTATTTTATCCTATATAATTATGATGATAATTATAATTATTAGTGATGCAGGTGTAGGATTTTTTATAACTAAAATTTTAAATATATCGTATGAAAATTTTTCAAGCAGTAACTTTCTACATATATTTTCTACTACTTTAATTGTTCTTTTATCAACCTTATTGTCAGTTTTATTAAAAAAGTTTCTTAATAAAATTGATTTCAATATTGAAAACATCTACCTTACAAACACAACAAAAAAATTAACAATCACTATGATATTTGTATTCATCTCATTAGATATATTATTAAGAATATTCATACTATCAGCTAGTGATATGATTTTTGATAATAAATTCTATATTTATATTATTTGTGTATTTATATTAATATCATTTTTAGTTGTAATATTATATTTTTTATATAAGATTATAAATATATCTTTTCAGAATGATTTTATAGATAAAGAAAATAAACAATTAAAAGAGTATACTGACATGCTAGAAAAAATCTCTTCTGACTTAAGAAAATTCAAACATGATTATGTTAATATTCTATATACACTAGGAGATTTTATTAATAATGAAAATATACAAGATTTAAAAAAATATTATAACGATGAACTCTTACCTGAAAGCAAAAATATAGTAACAAGCGATAAACATATAACACTATTAAGAAATATAAAAATCACCCCTTTAAAAGCTTTAATTTCATCTAAACTTTTAGCAGCTCAATCTGAAGGTATTGAAATTAATGCTGAAGTATTAGAAGAAATAAATTATATATCAATCAAAACAATTGATATATGTAGAATAATAGGAATATTCCTTGATAACGCTATAGAATCTGCTATTACATGTAAAAAGAAATTTATACATTTTGCAATGATAAAAATGCCTGATAATGTCATAATTTTAATATTAAATTCTTGTCCTAAAAACATTCCACCAATTCATCAATTATATGCAAAAAACTTTTCAACAAAAGGTCCAAATAGAGGTATTGGATTAACTTCTGTAAAAGAATTAATAGATACATCTTATGATAATATTTTATTAAATACCACAGCTTCATCTGGAACATTTAAACAGGAGCTTATAATTAAAGAGGTTATATCAGAGTTGTAAACTTCTGATATAACCTCTTTAAAAAATTAGATTATTAAGTTTAAGTTTCATAAATTATTTACATATTTTAAATTTAATCTAATTCTTGTATAGTGACTTTGGCATTTCAACTTCTTCAAACCAATAAAATATGCACATAGATGATGATATATTAGCAATAAACATTGCCACAGCAGAAATAACTAAAGCTATAGTTGTTTTTGATTTAAAGGTTTTCATTTTTATCTACTTCCTTTCTATTTCTTTAAATTTATTATACCACATTTCTTTACCTTTATATACCATTATGATTAATAAATTTCATTATTTTAATTTTTTTCTTCGACATTTTTTTAAAAAAGCAAATAATATATATTCTATTTTTTAACTATATATCCACCTATTAAAATTTTATTTGAATTTTACTTATTTTAAAATTTCAAATAATATCCAATTCATAGCATTAACCTCTACCTTACATATTTATCTAAAATTTTCGCATATATATTTAACATTATATAAACAAAATGTTTTACGCCACTCTATTCAGTTAATAATCAGTGCTCGCTCTCAAAAAAAGTTTTGAATTTCCTATACGTTTAAAAAGATGATCTCCACCTAAGTAGAAATCATCTTTAAAAATAATTTTATTATTAAATTATTTTGTTTAAATTAATGCTTTTAATGCAAGTAAATCTAAGAAGTTTACTACTCCATCTCCATTAATATCTGCATTCTCTTCATTTAGAGATATATCACCACCATCGTTTATATACCTCTTCAATAATGTGTAATCTTTAATATTTACAACTTCATCATTATTAACATCACCCTTATTTCTTTCTACAACTTTATTTCCGTGATGTTCATTTAAGTAAGACGCTACCCATGAAAGTGGTGCATTCCAATTGATTGTAACTTCATTAGTTGACCATGATTCTATATTATCCATAAAACATTTTTCTGGTGCTTTTGAACCTGGTAGCCATCCTGAACCTTTAACCCATGGATCTTCTAGTCCTGAGTTTGGTCCTCCTGATATAGCTCCCTTTGGTGCTTTAGGGAATGTATTATCACATTGATATGCCCAGAATCTATGGTGTGGATTTTCTAATGGTTTTTCACCATATCCAGTTACATAACATTTTGTATTAGGGTTAGCTCCTAATAAATAATCCATTGCTCCATCAGCCGCATCAATATATTTACTAGTTTTACTTCCAGCAATATCATTAGCATATCCTAATAGAATCATTGTATTAGTTACAAATGAGTTAGAACCCCATGGATATCCTTTAACCCCTTTAACAGTTTGAGATGGAACTATTGTAGTGCTATATCCTTGGTTTTCTTGATTACTTACAAATACATCTGCTGCTTTAAGAACATTTGCTTTTGCAGTTTCTTTATCAGCTGCTGGCAAATCATTCTTTGAAGATAATAATGATAATGTACCTAATCCTGCAACATTACCCCAGTCAAAACATCCTGAAACTCCAGTATCTTCACCACCTGTTAAAGTTGAACTCATTTCTAAGTAATGGCTTACTTTTCTCTTATCTTTATTATTACGTTCTTTCTTAGCATCATCTAAATAACTACTATCACCTGTTGTTGCATACAATTCACATGCTGCCCAGTAGAATTCATCTGATACATCATTATCTCCATAAGCTCCACCACCAGTTTGCTTATCCATTGGTGCAAAAATTTCTGGATTCTTTTCTGCAGCTTTATAAGCTTTTTCAGATGCTTTTAAACATTTATCTGAGAAAGCTGGATCTATATCCTTCCATAAACGTGCTGCTTGTGCTGTAACTGCTGCCATGTTTAATGTTGCTGCAGTTGAAGGTGGTTGTAAATAACGTTTCTTAGTATCTTGGTCTGGTCTAACTCCTAGAGCTGTCCAAGATTCATCATGTGCTTTATGATGAACCATTCCAGCATATTTATTTCCATCTGGCACTTGCATCTTAAGCATTAATTCTACATTATAACGTGATTCATCTAAGATATCTGCAATTCCATTTCCGCTTTCTGGAATGTTCATACTTCCATCTGCATATGGAGCCTTAGTCATATCTTCACCTGCATTTAATGCACGTTCATATTGGTTTTGCATTGTCCAAGTAGAAATACCACCATTAACAACATATTTACCATGATCTCCGGCATCATACCATCCACCTGTTACATCAAGTTTATAATTAGCATTGTACCAAAGTCCTGGTGCAGGTCCTAAAATATCTGAAGGATGTCCAGCTGGTCTTGCCAAGTCATCTCTTCCATCAGTATATTTAGATTCTATTTTAATACCACTTCTATTATGATAGAAATACTTAATAGCATCATATTTTAAATTATCATAGATATTATCACCTATTGTAAATTTAGCACTTTCGCTTAATACATTGACATCTTCATCAACATCATCATTATGTTCTGGAACCACATTTTTTGAATCTACAACTAATCTATATCCTGTTCCTGGAGTATTGTAGTTAGAAAAATCTATCTTATGAACATAATCTCCTGATGCATCATCCTGTCCAAATACTGTTGTATTACCACTAGCAACTGTAGAACCAGAAGCATTAATTAACTTCCATTTTACTGGTTTAGTATCTTTTAAAACTGCAGTAGCTTTCTTTACTGCATTTGTAAAGTAACCAACTTGGTTAACCTTTACTGCATAATCAGTATCATCATATTCTACAGGAGTTCCTGGATATTGAGTATCCTTTACACTTACATTTGTGAAAGTATAACTATATTTTTCTTCATTTTCAGGTGTAACTGAAGCTGGTGCACAATCACCTGCTAAGTGAAATGCAAATTCACACCTACTTACAGTTTTATCCATTCTAAAACTTCCTGTTACAGTCTTAGCTTGTCCAGCAACTAAGTCGATTGGCTGCCAAGTTTTAGGATTATCTATTGTACCTGTACCATTCCAGTATTCATCATATGGGTCTCCCATGTCACCTATTTTAGGATATATTTTACAATTCTTATCAGCTTTTACTGTAAAAGATACCTGGTAAGTATGGCCAGCTTCTAGTGTTAAACCTCTATGACGGAATTGAACACTCCATCTAGTTGGTTGAGTCTTATCAGTTATTTTATCAACAGTAACTTTGTAAGCCCCATCTTCAATATTGAATTCACTAACAGATGGTGCTGTTTCAACAACATTCCAAGGAAGCCCTCTTCCATCTTTAAAATCATTAGTTTGAATTAAGTCACCTGGATTTACATATTTTACTGCTGCCTTAGCACTTTCAGCTTTAAAACCAACTGGTGCAACTAAAGTAGTTGCAACAGTGGCTGCTGAAAGGGCAATGCATAATATTTTTTTCTTTAACATCTCATTTTCCCCCTCAATTAACTTTTAAAAATTAGATTAATGCTTTTAATGCAAGTAAATCTAAGAAGTTTACTGTTCCATCTCCATTAAGGTCTGCAGCAGATTTATCTAAAGAAATATCTCCACTATTTATATATCTCTTTAATAATGTGTAATCGTTAATATCTACTTTGCTATCTTTATTTACATCTCCAAGATTAACTTTTACAGTTCCACTACCTCCTATTTTTTCTTCTGGCCATAATACTGCATGAGTACCATAAGCTAAAGCAGCATCAACTTGTGCCCAGTATCTATGGTAAGTCATATCACATTTTTGTTTATTATCATATGCAGCTTTTACTTTTGAATAATCTGGATCTTTTTTATATCCTGAACGAATATCTATGAATTTAACTCCTGATTGAATTTTATCTCCATTACCCATTACACCTTTATAGTTATTTGGTACAAAAACTTCACTATCAAAGTACTTAGCTGGATCTATTTCTTCTGACTTAGCTATACCATAATCATCTCTGTAGTTGTTCCACATAGCTTCAAGTAATTTTTCAGCAGCATCTTTTTGTTTCTTAGCAGCTTCCTTATTACCATTATTCTCATTAGCTTTTGCAGTCCATAATAATGTGTTAGCATATGAACCAGCAACACCAATATCAGCATCAGTCTTAGCTGAAATTGTAACGTGTAAGTTACTGTTATCACTTGACTTAGAATTTTCATCCCAAGTACCTGGTTGACCTTCCCACTTAAGAGTTGCAGGCATCTTGTATCCGTTTGAAGTAAATTCAGTATTTGCAATTGCCCAATCAGCCCATTTATTAAGAACTGATTCACATCTTTCATCACCAGTCTTGTAGTATAATTCTGCTAGACGTTGTAATGACCATACTTGCATACCGAACCATTGGTTACTTGGTGGATCTAGGTATACTGGAGCTTCGTCATATACCATTCCGTAGAATGTAGATGCACCTGGTTCATATTTTTGGTAGCTTCCGTTATCAGTAGTGTAAGAGTTTGTACATCCACCAGCGATAGCTCCTTCATCAGATTGTAACCATTGATATAATTCAAGTTGTCTCTCTAAACTCTTTGACCAGTCAGACTTACCATTTGAGCTCTTTAATGTAAAGTCTTTACTTACATTATCCTCATTATTAGATAAAATCCATGCTGTCATTGGGTTTTGATATCCAAAGTGGTTATGAGAACATCCAATCTTCCAAGCCCATGATCCCCATGATTCTACATCAGTGTCTCCACCCCATGAATAATACCATCCAAGTAAGTAGTGTTTATTATCTCCACTTGCATAAGCATTATCTTGGCATCCTATTGCTCTGAAGTATTTATCAAACATTGAATATCTTAAATAATCTCCAAGTTTTGATGCTTTCTTTACACTCTTAGAAATCTTGTTCTTATCTGCTCCTGCCCACTGATCTGCCCAGTAACTTGCTTGAATAGCACGAGCATCAGAATCAGAAGCTATAGTATATCTCCATTGGTGAGAATCTGAACCATTAAATAATCCTAAGAAACCAGTTTTACTTTGATCTCCATAAGTCTTACAATCCTCCCATGATGGGTGAGTTACAGTCTTAAATGCTGATTCATTTCCTCCTCTTTGATAAGTGTTTATAAATACTGGATCAGCGCTACTCTTATCATATCCTGATTTACCATCTTTACCATGTTTTCCGTATTTATACCAATTATCAGTATCTAATAACCAGTGCATACCATATACATCATCAGTTCCATAAGCAGATTTTAATTCATCAGTTAAGTCTTCTGAACCTACTTTAATATTTGGATCTGAAGGTTCTGGATATTTGCTAGTTGATAAATATTCATTTGAATAATCAGCTGGATCGCTTCCTTTATAGTATTTGTTAGTTGGTTGATCTTCATGCGCTGGAATCATGAATTTTTCCAGAGAATCCCAAGCATCATTAAATGCTGTCCAATCTCCAGTAAATCCACCATACATAGCTTCTAGCCATACATAGTAGCTATAAGTTTCTGATGTTGTTTCATGACCATAGTCAGGGCCTTCACAAAGGAAAGTTTCTTTTGAATGATAAGGTATTTTATAAGTCTTACCATCCTTTTGAATTGTTCTATAATATCCATTAGAACTATCAGATATTTTTTCTCTCATTTCTAAGAATCTTTTTGCATAGTCATTATTTTTGTCAAGTGTTTGTGCTTTTGCAGCGCTAGTAAATAATGGTGATGCTACAAATGAAGCACTTAATGCTACTGCCAGCATTATTTTTGATTTTCTTTTAATCATAATCAAATTCCCCCTAATTTTTAAATATATATTGCAAAATCATAGACATTTTCTTTTCATAGTTTCTTTTATGTAAATATCTATAATAAACAAACTAAAATAATTTTTATATTCTACTTTTTAATGCAAGTAAATCTAAGAAATTTACTTGTCCATCATTATTTAAATCTGAATTATCTTTGTTTATATCAACAACTTCACCAGTATTTATATATTTCTTTAATATTGTATAGTCAGAAATATTTACTTTACCGTCATCATTTATATCTCCAACAAGTTTTCTTGGACTTGACCCAAATGGTGATTTAAATAATTCTTTCATATTACCATTAGCAGTTAACGAAACACATCCTGCTAATGCTCCAACAAGACCTGCATTATAATCTATAGCAACTTCTGTATAAGTATATTTATCTAATTCATCAACAAATGTACAGCCTCCATCTGGGCCCCCAACTAATGCTCCTGTCAATACGTATTTGTTGTCTTTATTCTTATAATCACTATCTACAAGTTTGTCATATCCATTAGCTGCTCTATGATGTGCATGTTGTGGATACTTACTTCCAAACCCAACCACATAAGACATACCGCTAGGATTTTTACCTAAGATGTAATCAATTTGTGAAGCTGCTGTATCAACTAAGCTTCTATCTGGACAAACCTTATTGTAAATTAAAGCAATCATAGATTCTGCTGCTGTATATCTTAATGAACCCCAACCGTCATAAACTTTTATCCCACCAGCTACCGGACTCATATTTTTCCAACAATTTAAGTTATGATCCATTGCCTTTTTATACTTAGAATCTTTAGTTAATTGATATAATTTTAATTCCGCTGCAACTTTCATATCGTTCCAACACATTGTCCAGCCTGTTTCAAGCCATTGATTTTCAAGTTTGATAAATCTTTCTGCATCGCTTAAATAGCTCTTATCTTTTGTGATATCGTATAGCCAAGCTGCAGCCCATGCCATATCATCACCACAAGATTTTGATTCGTAGAATTGATTATATTCATAAGTTCTTAAATTGTTCTTACCCATTTCATATAATTCTTTAGCATGTTGTAAACATTTTGCTGCATAATCGCTATCAATATCTTTACAATTTAAATACATAATGCTCAGTGCTGCTACTGATTCACCAATTACATCTGCTGCCGCATGTGAAGAATCTGCAACTTTAATTTGATTTCTTGCACCTTGTTCTACTGATTGTTTTTCTGGTGATGCCCAATAATCATGGTCCTTGTTACCTTCTCCTACTTCATATACAAATTTTCCTGGTGCATAATGGCACTTCATTATATAATCAGTAAAATATTTTGTTTCATCTAATTGCTTGTTATACATTCCTGCCTTTTGAAAACCATCTTTAAATTCATATAATGCCCATCCCATTACTGAAGCTGCATAAGATCCTGGAAGACCAAACTTTACAAAATCTCCAGCATCATGGAAACCACCTGTCAAATCAATCCCCATTGATTTTCCATCATCACAATGGCAAGGTCCTCTCCATTCAAAGTAATTATTATCTCCAACATGTGGGCCACACTTATTTGAATCATAAAATACTACTGAATCCTTTAATGCTGTTTTATAATCTATATTTGAACTAAAAGCAAAAGCTCTTGTTGCTGGCATAGCAAATGAAAAACCTGTTATAACTGCGAGAAAACTTGCAATTACTTTATTTCTATTAATCATATTATTCCCCCTATTTACCAGTAAATGTGTTTATATGCTTAATCTTTAAATTAAAGACTTTAATGTTAGTAAATCTAAAAAATTCACCTTTTCATCATTATTGATATCAGCTGCTTCAGTATTTATTTCTACTCCTTCTCCATCGTTGTTTATATATTTTTTTAATAAAGTATAATCTAATATATTAATTTTCTTATCATTATTCACATCACCAATTAGAACTTCTACAGGTCTTTTTTCTGGTTCAATTCCAGCTACCAATACTCCATCATCATATACAGGAATTCTGTCAGTTTTTAATGGTGTTTCACCTGGTTTTTTCTCAACATCTTTATACGAGAAATCATTTGAGTTATCCCAAAACTTTGTACCCTCTGGTGCTGAAAGTCTAAATTGTACTTCTGCTCTATGAGCTGACTGACCTCCAGGATAAATATTTCTACCTGTAAAATCCCCTATTACATAATAAATGTGCTTTTCTTCATCCCATGGAATTAATTCTGACATCTTTGCACCATCATTATAGTTTGTACTTATTTTTATGTCTTTAACTGTATATCCTGATTCATATAATTCAGATAAATCTACAAAATATCTAAATGATAACTTATCTCCATTTTTTGCTGGCCATCCTGAATCGTTATATAATACAGCTTTTATTTCTATAAAATTGTTACCAGTTGAATTTACTGCAGCATTAACATAATATTCATCATTTGTTGGTGTTTCGTCACACCTTAAGTCCTTGATAGGATCTCCACCATACCTTTTATATTCTTTAGCTAATGCTCCTACAAAACCAGCATTATAATCACATGCTACTTCATTGCAATAGTAGTCATTTACGTCATCTACATATAAGTCATTAATATCTTTTGGTCCTCCTACTAACGCCCCTACTAACGTATGCCTATGATAATCTGGTATTGTATTCTTATCTAACCAAGAAGCCTGTGCTTCTCTATGATGATAATGTTTAGGATAATCCTTACCATACCCCACTAAGTAGCTTTTTCCTGTGCTTCCTAATGCATAGTTTACTTGTGAATCCATAAAGTCTTTATATATCTTAGCTTTATCTGATGGACATCCATCCCAATCTGCATATACACCAGCTAAAAACGCCATTGTTTCTGCATATCTTAATGATCCCCAATTATCTAAGAAAGCTAATCCATCCTTTGTATATTTAATCCTTTGAACAGCATATCCAGCATCATATCCTGTTGTCCAGTAATCAAGATTTCTCTCACTGCTCTCTTTATATATATCTTTATTAGTTATCTTAGCTAATAGTATTTGTGTCCCATAATGAACATCATCCCAGCAATGAGCCCACTTATAACCAATAATATCTGTTTGTTGTTCTGTTGACCAATGAGATACATAAGCTTCTGCTTGATTTAAGTAATCCACATCATTAGTAGCTAAATATAACCAAGTTGCTGCCCATGTAAGTTCATCCCAATACCCGCTATTTATTTTATAATATGGATCAGCTTTTATATAACCTTTATCACTTCTAGTTTCATCTGCAAATTCAAATAATTCCTTTGCATGTTTCAGACATATTTCTGAATACTCCTTATCACTATCCTTGAATAGAAGTGCTGCTGCTGCCAAAGAAGCTGCTGTATCTGCACATACACATGTTCCTGGATGTTCTTTATCCACCTTATATGCGGGTCTTTCCATAGGCATTACTTCCGATGGGCCCCACCATTTATGATCCTTTTCTGCATTTCCTACTTGATAGTAATAAACTTCTTTTTCTGGATGACATTTTATAAAGTAATCATTAGCCCATTTTATTGCATTCATCATATATGTTAACTGCCCGCTTTTTTCATAGGCATCCTTATCTTCAAACACAGACCATGCCAACATTGTTGAACTGTATGACATTGGCAAATTGAATTTCACAAAATCTCCTGCATCATACCAGCCTCCAGTAAGATCTAACCCTACATCAGCTCCATCATTTAGACCTGAATCAGCTTTCCAGTTATCTCTTTTATCTTCTGGTAATTTACCTGAACGTTGAAATTCATAAAATAATATTGCTTTTTGAAGTGCTTCTCCATAATTATTTAATTCTGCTGCCTTTACCGCAGGAACTTTTGGTATTGTAAATGATGATACTAAAGTCATAATCAAAGCTGTAATTATGCTTTTTCTACATTTCATTATTCATACCCCTTCTCTTATTTATTTTTATTGATTTCTATGGAGGTCCCCCCCATAGAAATCAACTTATTATTTTTTTATTTATTATTTAATATTTATAGTTCCAGCATTTATACCATAGTCTAATGCTTTACCTTCTGAATCTCCAAATAAAACTTCATCTAAATTTAATTTCACCTTAGTTCCACTACTTAAGTTTGAATTTAATTTTACATTAACAGTTCCTACTAAATATTCACCATCAAATGAATTTTGATCAAATATTAAATACATTAATGCAGTTTTTGACTTAGCAATGTAATTACCAAAGCTGCTGCTTGCTCCTAATTCCTCCAATTCATCGTCATTGTCTTCTACACTAACGATAGAATATTCATCTGTATCTTTTATTTTTACACTTGCTCCAACTACCGGTGTAGATTTAGAAATTTTTACTTTAACCAGAATTTGAACAGTTTCACCTGCTTTTGCAGTCACATCACCTATAACTACACCAAGAGGTTTATTTTCTACTGGTTTTGTAGGTTCTGATTCTGAATCCCCTCCCGCAGCAGTTACTAATCCAGACTTAATATTTACTTTATAATTATCTGCATCTCCAGATTTCTCATCATAATAACTTAATGCTACATCTGAAAGGTTTATTTTTGCAGTTCCATTACTCTTAATTTTGAATTTAAGGTTACAAATAACACCATTATCTGATATTGATTGTTTCTCTTTTTCAGTTAAGTATTGAATCTTAACAGAACCATTTGATGCATCTTTTGTTAGGAATAATTTACTATACTTAGATGTTAATCCTGCCCCTTCAACTCCTACGAACTCTAACTTGCTTGAATCATAATTTGTTACAAATTCATAGTTTTCTA
>CAKVFO010000021.1 GCA_934746785.1 uncultured Clostridium sp.
GTCATAGAGTCATAGAGTCATAGAGTCATAGAGTCATTAAATTATAAAAGAAAGCAGTAGCTTTATGCAAACTACTGCTTTCTAATTATATAAATTCAAGTTCCCAGTTAAAGTAACCAGTCTTTTCATTCTTAACATATTTAAAATAAGCTGAAAAAGTATTTCCTTTTTTACTTCTTAGATTTCTAAAACCAACCTTTCCATTCTTAAGTAAAAGAGCTACCATTTCTTTAGACACCTGCTTACCAAAGGAAGCTATATATTTATCATCCTTCCATATAGTAAACTTACATCCATTCTTCCAATTACTGCATCCAAATCCCTTTTCACCTTCTATTATTGGATTACCACATACAGGACATAGTCCTATACTTTCAACACCTTCTGGAAGTTCAACCTTAAATTTCGATAAAGCTCCTGTATCCTTCTTAATTTTATCAACTGATTCTACAGTAAAATCTGTTATAAGTTTCATGAAATCTTCTTTCTTAAATTTTCCCTTTTCAATATCTGAAAGAGTCTTCTCAAGTCTGCCTGTATATTCAAGGTCAAAAAGTTCTTGAACAGGAAAAATTTCAACTAAAGTTCTTCCAAGATCCGTTGCTATAAGACTCTTGCCTTTAGTTTTTATATATCCTATATCCTTAAGCTTTTTAATAGTTTCTGCACGAGTAGCTGGTGTACCTATACTAAAACCACTAAGGATAGCCTTCATCATTTCATCTGAATCTTCCTTATCATCAATTCCTTTTCCGCAGGTTTCCATCACTCTTAAAAGAGTCTTTTCTGTATGATGCTTTGGCGGCTTCTTAGTCACCTTACCAATCTTATTGTCAACAACATCAACACTATCCTCTACTTGAACCATAGGAAGAATAGTATCTTTACTTTCTATCTTCTCTACCTTTTTCCATCCTTCAACTAATTGAACCTTACCTTTAGAGATAAATTCACCAGTTACTTCTGAATTATTAGATTTAAGTGTTATCTTAGTTTCTTCATACTCTGCAACAGGCATAAACTGCATTATAAATCTATTCTTAATAGCATTATAAACAATTTCTTCATCCTTACTTAAGCCTGTTGGTTTAATATATGTAGGGGTAATAGCACTATGGCTCTCTACCTTTGAATTATCAAATACTCTTTTCGATTTAACAAACTTAATTTCATTTTCATAAGGAAGACCTGCCTTTAAAGTATTTAAAACTTTTCTTGCTCTATCTTCTAAACTTTCTTCTAAGGCTACACTTCCTGTTCTAGGATATGTAGTAAACTTCTTTTCATAAAGACTTTGAGCAACCTTTAAAACTTTATCAGATGTCCATCCCTTATATTTACTTGTAATATATCCTTGTAAATTTGATAAATTAAAAAGATAAGGTGGATAATCCTTTTTCTTTTCAGTTTGTTTGTCAACTACCTTAGCTATACTTCCTTTAAGCTTAGGTACAAGTTCATCCAAAACTTTTTTATCTTCAAATTTTTCACTTTCATTAAAATAGTACAATCCTTCAAACTCTTCATTCTTAGTAGTTTTGAAAGTTGTAGTTAATTTATAGTAAGTGGTAGCTTGAAAATTCTCAATTTCCTTATCTCTATCATATATAATCTTTAAAGTTGGAAGAAGAACTCTTCCTATATTTATAGTCTTATTCTTTTCGAAATTATACTTTAATGTACTTACTGAAGTTAAATTAATGCCTATTATCCAATCTGACCATTGTCTTCCAATTCCTGCATCTTGAAGAGGTCTCATCTCTTCATTATTTTTTAACTTTTCCATACCTTTTTTAACTTCATCAGGAGTCCATTCATTTAAAAGAAGCCTATATACTGGTTTCTTAACTTCTAAATAATTAAAAAGTTCATCAGCTATAACCTGTCCTTCCCTATCAAAGTCCGTTGCAGATACTATAGAATCTACATCTTCCTTTTCTATAAGACTCTTTATAATACTGATTTGTTTCTTTGCGCCCTTATCTTCTGAACTTCTATCAACATTGTCACATTTTACTTTATACTGAAAATCTTCAGGAATAAAAGGAAACTTTTCAAATCTCCATCCCTTCATACTTTCATCATAATCCTTTGCATCATAAAGCTGCAAGAGATGACCAAATGCCCAAGTTATGTAATATCCATCCCCTTGAAAGTATCCATCTTTTCTAGTCTTTACCTTTAATGCTTCTGCTATATTCTTTGCAACAGAAGGTTTTTCTGCAATAATTACTTTACTCATAAATACTCCCTTCTAATTTACTTGGTTTACACATCATTTCTTAACACATAAATTTATTCAGATAGTAAAAATAATAATTATATTATTTTCTACAGGAACTTTATACGTTAAAAAATAGGCATTAATAAAAATGCCTATTTTATAATTATATTTTTTTATTTATTAAATTTCAACTTTTTTTATTTGGTAATAACTTTAACACCATAATGATCTGATATCTTTTTCTTATTAATGCCATTAAATATAACCTGTGACTTAACAACTTCTATAACTCTATTACTTAAAATTAAATCAAGCCTTTTGTTATCTTTATTTTTACCCCAGCCATCAATTTCTCCTGCTACAGTTATACCTTCATCTCTTTCTTCTGCCATCTTAAAAGTATCTTTAATACCTTTTTCTAACAGATAATCATATCCTTCATTTTTTACAAAAGCATTATTATTGAAATCTCCCATAAAGAAACTTAAAATATTATCATCCACACTCTTCAAAAGATTATCAGCTTGATTTTCAAATGAATCTATTTCATCTTTCCACCAGCCTAAATGACATGAATAGAAATCATAATCTTTTTCATCAATTTCTATACGTGCTTTTACAATTTTTCTACTTCTAAATTCATTTATATCAGTATTTTTTGAAATATAAAAACTATCTTCTTCCTTTATTTTATGCTTTGTAATTATTGCTATTCCTTCTTCAAATTTATCATATCCAATATGTGACATATCCCATACATAATTATATTTAATATTACTAATCTTCTCTAAATCCTTTAATAATATGGAAACATAATTATCCTTACTTATGCCTTTTTTATCATTTATAAGCTGACTTACTTCCTGCAATGCTATAACATCAAAGTCCTCTTCACTTATAACTTTTGCTAGATAATTAATTTTTTCTAATTGATTTTCTTCCTGCCATGAGTGGCAATTAAGTGTTAAAAGTTTCATTTTAATATCCTAATATGTCTTGTATTTCTGATTTTAAGACATCTGCTTTAGGTCCATAAACGGCTTGAACACCATTATCCTTAACTAAAAGACCTAAGGCACCCTCCTTTTTCCAATCTGGTTCCTTTGCTACTTTTGTTATATCCTTAACTGTTACTCTAAGTCTTGTCATACAAGCATCAATATCTTCTATATTTTCCTTATTACCTAAAAGCTTAATAATATTTTCTGCCTGACTTCCTTTTTCAGAAGTAGCTGCCACTGCTTCTTTAGTTTCATCTTTTTCTTCAATAGATTTATCATCTTCATCATCAATATAATTACCATTTCTTCCTGGTGTTCCTATATTGAATTTCTTTATTAAAAAGTTAAATGCTGCAAAATTGATTCCAAACATTGCTGCACATATGATTACAAAATTAATTAAGTCTCCTGTTATACCTGCTTTAACCATCATAGGCATACGAGTAATAAGTTCTATTATACCAAAAGCATGAACTCTTAAATGTATAATATCTGCTAATGCAAAACCAATACCTGTTATTACAGCATAAACTACATAAAGAATTGGTGATACAAATAAAAACATGAATTCAATTGGTTCAGTAACACCTGTTAAAAATACTGCAAGACCTGCTGAGAAGAACATACTCTTATACTTTTTCTTCTTATCCTTATCAACATTCTTGTACATTGCTAAAGCTATTGCAAGAAGTGATGAACATGATAATATAACCTGTCCAACCTTGAATCTAGCTGGAGTAACTGTAGTTAATATTTCATTATAAGAGCTCATATCTCCTGCATTCTTTAAGTTAACTAAATCTGTTATCCATGCAAGCCATAATGGATCTTGTCCTGAAACTATTGAACCAGCATTTACTCCAGTAAGCATCTGATAAGTTCCGCCAAGCTCTGTATAGTTTACTGGTACAGTTAACATATGATGTAATCCAAATGGCAATAACAAACGTTCCAAAGTACCATATATAAATGGTGCAAGTACTGGTGCTGTATCTTTTGATTCTGCAAGCCATATACCAAAACTATTTAAAGCACTTTGTGCAAATGGCCAGAAAATTGCTAATACAATTGATGTTACTACTGAACCTAATATTACAACAAAAGGTACAAATCTTTTACCATTAAAGAAATTAAGCGCCTCTGGAAGCTTATTGAAATTATAATACTTATTGTATAATGTTCCTCCTAAGAACCCTGAAATAATACCTACAAATACTCCCATATTTAAAGCTGGTGCTCCAAGCACATCAATAAAATAATCTGAAACTACAAGTTGCTGACCGAATATTGATGTTACTGTTGATGTAGGATCTGAAATCATTTCTGAAGTAACTCCAAAAATTGAACCTGTTATTTTATTAATAAGAACGAAAGCAATTACACCTGCAAAAGCTCCTTGAGCTCTATCTTTTGCCCATGAACCTGCTATAGCTGCTGCAAATAATACATGAAGATTATTTATTATTGCCCATCCTATATTCTCCATTACCCTTCCAATGGTTTGTACTAGAGAAGCATCTCCCATCATTCCAACTAATTTTCCTAAAGATATCATTATACCTGCTGCTGGCATAACAGCTACTACAACTAATAAAGCCTTACCAAATTTCTGCCAAAAATCAAAAGATAATAATTTTGGTTTTTTTCCTTGTTTACTCATTTTGTACCTCCATATTTAATACTTATTTTTTTATTTTATATAATCTTACTTCATAAGGTCTTAATGTAAATTCACTATACTCACAATGATGCTTGCCTTATAATTACCTAAAAGTAAATTTTCATATTTAAGCTTATAAGTATTAAAACTATAATTTACTTCATTATTAAAAAGATTAGTTATTATTATAATTTTTTTATTACCTAAAGTTCTAGTATAAGCAAATTATTACTTCATACTTTCCATATATAAGACATAAATGTTTTTTCTAAGGTTTATCATCTTTTTATAAAAGTTCAAAAAGTTCTTGTCTCTGATATATGAAAGGTGTTCCTTTCTGTATAAAATAAAGCTTTAACACTTTCTTTAGAATACCATTCACATTCATATGTTTATCAAATAAATATACATATTTAAAATTTTAAGTTTATGTACATCCTTAAGACTTGTTTCTTTATGCGGCTTATAACATCAACACTTTTATCAAGCCATCATTTTATATATTTTATTTCTTCCTTCTTTGTTTTACTAATTTAAATCTGACTGTTTCTTAGAAAATATATGCACATAATATTCCTTAGTTTTTTCATCATATTCCCATGTAGAACCATTAAATATACTTTCCCAATTGTTAGGTTTCTTTCCACCTTACTCTAGATGTACCAGTCTCTTTTAAGGTTGTCCACAGAAAATCTTGATTTAATAAACCATGGATGTTCATCACTTGTATGATTTATTACTAAATCTACGATAATTTTCACATTTCCTTTATGACCTTTACATCATAGTCTGTTAAAATCATCCATCGTACCAAAACCATCCATTATATTCTGATAATCGCTTATATCATAACCATTATCATCATTAAGTGATTTATACATAGGACTTATCCATTTTAAGTTCACACCTAAGTCTTTTAAATAATCTAGTTTTAAAATAATTCCTTTAATATCTCCTATACCATCACTATTAGAATCTTTAAAGCTTTTAGGATATATTTGATATCCTGCAGCTTCTTTCCACCAAATCCTTTTCACTCTCCCCTCTCCTATGCAATCGTTCACTTTTTTGCATAAATTTTCATAAACAGCTATTTATTAAGTTTAATTTATCACTTTTATTTTTTGTATGCAAGTTTAATTTATTACTAATTTTATAAATTATGGTTTGTTATTTATTGCTTACTCACTTTTACTTGATATTATGCAACCGTTTCCTTACTGTGGAATTAACTATAATTATGTATAAATAAATTGACACAATAACCAAAAAGGTAGTTTAAGAATAACTCTTAACTACCTTTTTAGTGATTCTCTTTCTATCAGCTTTACATCAATAATCTGATTACTTTTTACTGTTCTTCCAGATACCAAATACTCTACTAAAATCTTAATTGCATAATATCCTAATCTTTCTGCATTTATATCTACAGAAGCTAATGGAGTCTCCCTATAAGCTGATAAATAAACATTATTAAATCCTACTACAGAAATATTCTTTTTCCCTGCTGCCCTTTCTCCTTCTTCCATTGAAAAATTAGCTCCCTTATATATAATATTTTTATCAATACTTAATTTCTTATCCTTTAATGCATCTTTATATCCTCTTAATCTATCAATAGATACATTAAGATTTGCTTCTGCACCAACATAACCTATCTTATTATTTCCTTTTTTAATCAGTAAGTTTACAAGATCATATGCTGCCTTATAATTATCATTATCAACCCATAATAAATCCTCAGTATCTTCATTTCTTCCTATTACCACAAATGGAAAATCTATTTTTCTTAAATATTTTACACATTTATCATTCTCTTCTACTCTTAACAGACATATTCCATCAACTAAATTGCTTTCTACAAATCTCTTAATCCAATCTGTCTCATCATCTGTATTATCCTGAAACGCATACATAATATAGTATTTTTTTCTTCAGCACATATACTCATTCCTTTCATAACCTGTATATAAAACTGATTACCAAACATATCCTCTGCCCCTTTAGGAACTATAACAGCAAGTATATTAGTATTTTTAGTAGCCAATCCCCTTGCCATTGCATTTGGCACATAAGCTGATACATTAGCTTCCTTTGCCACATCTCTAATAGTAACTTTCATTCACTTCTTTCTTCCTTTCTAAAGTTTTCATCTTTCATTTTTACTCCATATAAAATAGTTTAAAATTAGTGCAAAAGAACACCATAAAATATATGGAATTAGTAAATATCCAGCTATTTTATCAAGCTTTATAAACTTCAAAAAAGTTATTATTATAAATATGAATAAAATAATGAGTTCTATAAAAGCTAATCCATACAATCTAAAAGAAAAAAATATAAAACTCCATAAATAATTCAATAATAGCTGAATCAGATAATAAAATAATGCATTTCCAATATCCTCCCCTAATTCTCTATACATATATATCCTATAAGATGCTAATCCCATAAGAATATATAAAATAATCCATACAATCATAAATATATAAGCTGGTGGAGAAAATATAGGTTTTTCTAGTTGAGTATATATATTTATACCATTTCTTGTAATATACCAAACAAATGCTGAACCTGCTAAAGGTAGCAGCACACACAATATTAACGGAATTACTTTAATCTTTCCTTTAACCCTTAATATATTTAACATAAGCCCTCCACAAAAAATACTAAACTCTATAATATTGTTATGTATATAAAAAAACTAATATTCAAAGTATGCATAAATTTATATGTATATATCTGAAAACTCGATATCAACCTTTTCTTTCAATCTATCTATAACATCAAAGCCCTCATCACATTGAATTTCTTCATTCCCTATATACATAGGAAATCTTATTATAAATTTTGTTCCTATTTGCTTATTTGACTCAATCACTATAATTCCATTATTAAGTTCTACTAATGCCTTTGATAAAAACAATCCTAATCCGCTGCCTTCATTTCTTCTATTTAATGATTTGTTTACTTTAGTGAATTTATCAAAAATATAGGGTTTTTCTTCGTCACTTACTATATATCCATTATTTTTAATTTCAATTATAATCACATTATTTTCTTCACTTACATTAACAATAGTCATTCCTCCATTTTTACCAAACTTAACACTGTTTGATAATATGTTAAGAATAATTCTCTCAATCATTTCTTTATCACACTTCACATAAAACTCTTCTTCTTCTGAATCAAAAATCAGTTTATTTTGTATTCTCTCCATATATCCGTTACAAGCTAAAGAAATATTTTCAACTATTGAAACTATATTATATACTTTAAAATCGGCATCTAAATATCCTTCTGAAATTTTATTAACATCAATAAAATTATTTATTGTCCTAATTAATCTAAGACAATTATGCTTTATAGTTTCATTATGCTTTTCTATACTAGAAATTTTTTCATCAATTAAATTTATTTCACTTAATTGAAGAGCAGAGTATATTAAATTAATTGGTGTTCTTAACTCATGCGATATATTGGAATAAAATTCATTCTTTAATTCTTCTCCCTTTAAATATTCTTTATACTTTCTATTAAATTCATAGTTTCTATTTGATTCTGTAACATCTTTAATGAAAACCAATCTGCTTATACTATCAATATTAAAAAAATAAATCTCATACTGAGTTCCTGAGTAGTTTAATAAATTAAATCTATAATTTTCTCTTTTTAATTCTGATATATCTTCTAAGTTTTTTATTACTAGATCAACCTTCTCTATAATCTTATTCTTTTTTAAAACAATTTTACAAAACTCACTAAAGGTATACTTTTTAGTATTTTTATCAATCTCCAAAATCTTTTCAGCCTCAGAATTTATGTAATATGCTTTGTTATAATAAAAAATAACTATTCCATCTGATATTTGCTCAATCAGATGTGTATAATTTTCACTGCTTTTCTCAATCATATATTCTAATTGCAGCAAAGTATTATTTCTATTTTTTAATAAATTATTCATATCTTTTTCAGCAATATGAATGCACTTAAATTCCTCCTGCATACTTTCATAGGATTCTTTCATGACACATTTAGATATAGCTAAAAACATAACATAGTAACTTAATAACTTAATCGAAAGTGCTATAATTACTCCATCATCTCCCAAAAAATAATAATTAGATTCTATATATTGATATATACTTATTAAAAAAATATATAAATATAACATTTTCTTTTCTTCTCTTTTTAAATTAATTTTATTCACAATTAAAATAGCTAAATCTAAAAACAAAACTAATCCACCTACGTATAAAGCAATAGTATTAAAGTCTTGTATAGTTTCAGCTATTATAAAAATAGTACCAATAAGCATACTGCATAATAATAATTTTATAGCTGTCTTAAGTGCACTTTTAATTTTCTCATCAAATCGCGTAGAAATATATGGAAATAAAATTATTAAATACTCCATATAATAAATAACCTTAGATAAGTTATCATTTAGATAAAGACTTAAAGAACTTAATAGATAATTCCTATCAATAAAAAGGTGTATATAGGATACTAAACTTATCAAAAAGAAGCATGAACCAATATCTTTATAAAATACCCTATATACCAACTTCCTCTTTAAAAAGCATATTATTCCTAAGCTTAATGCAACGGCTGAACATAGAGCATCATTTAACATTACATATATACTTACACTATTACTAAATAATGATGAAAATAAATACAAATAACCTAATACACAGCATGCAAATCCCCAAGTTCTTAATTTATCTTTATACCCTCCAATAATATTGTCCAACATTACATCTCCTTATTAAATCTCATCTCTACATCTGTTCCTTTATTTTTTTTACTTTTTATATTTATTTTTCCACCCTGCTTTTCAATAAGTTTCTTAACTACAAATAACCCAATTCCTGTTCCTTTTTCTTTAGACTTGGCATTATTTTTATCCATGGAATATCTTTTAAATGCATTTTTGATAAATTCATCATCCATCCCCACTCCATTATCTCTAACATTTATAACTACTTCTTTATTTTCATTAGTAATAACAACCTCTATCTTTCCATTTTGATTAGTAAACTTTATAGCATTAGAAATTAAATTTATTACGATTCTCTGCATAAATTCTTCATCTATACTTGCATAAATCTCTTCTTTATCAGTATCAAAAACAAGACTAATATTCTTACTTTTAGCATAATCTATTAGAGACATTACAACTTCTTCAACAATTTCTACTATATTTCTAATAGTTATATTCGGTGATAGGAAATCTGAATATATCCTGCTACTATCTATTAAATTATTAGTCAGTCTAATAAGAGAAAAACAATTAAGTTTACATATCATATTGTATCTCATTAAAGACTGCTTATCGGCCTTTTCTATGAACTTTGTTACTAATTGAGATGCAGAATAAATAACATTAATAGGTGTTTTTAAATCATGAGATATATTTGATAAAAAATCACGTTTAATTCTTTCTTGTGCTTTAGTATTTTCCATATCAGTTTTTAACTTACCAATATTAACTCTTGTAGTTATATCATTCAAAATAAATAATACTTGATTATCATTACCTGATATTTCAACAATGTCTATATCTAAATATTTAGTATTTTCTTTGTTTCTAACCACTCCAGTAATTTGAGTTTTATCTTTATCTTCAATTAATTGTTCTATACTTTTAAAATTATTTATTTCTATAACTTTTATTATCTTTTTATTAATAATATTTTTTATATTATCTTTATCAAGAAGCTTTTGAAAGCTTAAATTAGCAAATAGTATCCTTCCTTTCATAGATATTATTACTAATGGTACTGGAACGTTTATAAAAAAATTTTTAAACATTTTTTCCTTTTTTCTAATAATAGCTTGCGAAAGTTCTAAATCTCTATTCTTTTTACACACCTTACCATTTAGTATATCAAGCTCTAAATTTTCTCTATATAAATCTGCAAATAGTATTTTATATGGTCTATTAATTAACTTATCAATTATAAACACTAACAATAATATATATGTATTGAATATTATAATTCTATTTACTAATATTATGTGACTATACTTAAATGGACATGTTAATATTACGATATTGATGATAGCTATAATAGTAATTATGTATGTTAATAAAATTACTGCATTAATTTTATTACCAATTACTAACTTAATATCTTTTAAATTTTTCTCCATTAAAAATAAAATTAATATAATGCTTAAATTTGTTAATTGTAAAACCCATTTAATATTTAACAATACCGATATGTAATTTACGAAAAATCCCACAGTTAATATTATTGCTAATACGACTAACTTTTCAGCTAATTCTTGTTTTTTATTTATATATCTTATAATTTTATAAAACCCTATAACAAGATTTTGTATATATATAGTATCCAAAAACATCTCATTTCTTAGAGCTAACAAAAAAACATTATTTATTAAATCCATAGGAATAATTGTAAACATAGAAATCATAGACATACACAAATATATACAACTTATGAACTTATAATATATTTTTTTATGTATATCCATTATTGATTTACACAGCATAACTACAATACATGCTCCTATAAGATAAAAAACAGATAATATACTTATAAAAAGGTTTGGAACATCATAAAATAAAGAAAATATAAAGAGATATAATAAAGTTGATAGCAGCATAATATATATAAGCTTCTTCTTATTACAATATAAAACTCTATATTTATCTATATTTGTTTTCATACTTATCCCCCAAAAATTATATTACAGAGTTATTTTACACTATTTACTAAAAAAATCAAAGATCAACTAATTAAAGTCAAAGGAAAGTTTTTTCATAACTTTCCCTTGACTTTAATTAACTAGTACTCTTGTATATTCTTATATATTTTTAAATAAGTTCAGTCAATGTAATTTATTAAATGACAAAAGCATTTGTACCATACTTTCCTGCTGTTTCAAATACGATGACAAAAGCTGATTAGATACCTGCATTAGAAGACTTTCCTTAGCGTAATTCATCATTTCTTCTGCTATATCTGCATCTGTTATTCTTGATTGAGCTTCTGTTAAATTCAAGACACTATTATCTAAATAATCTATGGTATACTCTAATCTATTTTCTTTCGCCCCTATTAAACTTCTTTGGGAAGATACTTTTGAAATAGCATTCTTTACAACTGTTATAGCTTCAGATGCTCCTTCTCTAGTGGAAATATCTAAAGAATCTAATCCCAATACATTACTATTAATCTTATTTTTGGTTATCTCCATATATTGACCTTCATTAGCTCCAATCTGCACATAAATATTACTATCAGAATCAAATAAATTTTGTGTATTAAACTGACTTTGACTACAGATATCATCTATCCCTTTAATTAGTTCTCTAAATTCTATATTTGAATTTTTTCTATCTTCATCTGTATATGATCCATTAGCATTTTGAACTGCTAACTCATTTAACCTTTGTAACATTGAATGCACACTAGACAAAGCTCCATCAGCTGTTTGCAGCATAGATATAGTATCTTGAGCATTTCTTTTAGCTACATTCATTCCTCTAATTTGTGACTCCATTCCTTGAGATATGCATAGGCCCGCCGGATCATCTGCTGCTGAATTTATCCTTTTACCTGTTGAAAGCCTGATCATAGCCCTATTCATTAAGGATTCATGAGTCCTCAAACTATTATTCATTCTCAGTGCTGTTACATACCAACTTATTTTAAAGACCTCCTTTCATACTTTTATTTTTTATATCGTATAATTTTATCCATTTCTTTACTAAATTATTTTTTATGGTTTAAATATCTCTAATTGGAGGATAGAGGTAATATTTTTATGCTCCAAATCACAACCAGTCGCTTAAAAATATTACTTCTACCTCCTTAAATACTAATGGAAATTTTGCTTTTCGGTTCTTTTGCGGCACTACATTTTTCTTTTTAACGTATTAGGCAACTTACATATTGGAAAGCCAGTTGTAATCAGTGCTCGCTCTCAAAAAAAGTTTTTAATTTCCTATACGTAAAAAAAAACTCTAAAACTCTACAGTATCATAGAGTCTTAAAGTCAATATAAATAAGCTGTTACAAATCTTTTATTTACTCTAACAGTTGTCTTCTAAATATCTTCATAGGATATTAGATAGTCAATCTCTTCCTTTGTTAAATTTGTTTTTCCAAAACCCTTCCCTTCACCATTACATAACAATTCTGATATCATTTTATTCTTCTCTTCTTTAAGTTTTAATATTTTTTCTTCAATGGTTCCCTTCGATATTACCTTAATAACATCCACTTCATTTTGCTGGCCTATTCTATGAGCTCTATCTGTTGCTTGATTTTCTACCGCAGGATTCCACCATGGATCAAAATGTATGACCCTTTCTGCTGAAGTTAGATTTAAGCCTGTTCCTCCGGCCTTTAATGAAATAAGAAAAACCTTTATTCTCTTTTTCTTATTAAACTCATCACACAACTTAATTCTTTCCTCAGCTTTTGTTGATCCATCAAGATAATAATATTTTACTTTTGAATCATCTAATTTTGTCTTAAAAATATCAAGCATACCTGTAAACTGAGAAAATATAAGAACTTTCTTCTTTTCTTTAACTGAAGCTTTAATAATATCTATTACCTCATTAACCTTACCACTTTCACCTTTATAATCTTTATCAATTAAGTAAGGATCTAATGCAATTTCTCTTAATTTAGTCAAAAGAGCTAATATAGATATACTATTACTCATATCTTCCACTTCTTTTTTAAACTTCTTAATACTATTCTTATAAATATCTTTTTGTGCCTTAGTCATATCAACATACAATATTTGTTCACTTTTACTTGGAAGTTCTTTAAGTACCTCCTTTTTAGTTCTTCTTAAAATGAATGGTTTTATTAAAAGTCTTAAATATTTAATTTTCTCTTCTTTTACCCCTCTAAATTTTCTTTTAAATTCCCTCTCTGTAAATAAATAATCTTTTTTTAAAAAATCAAATATACTCCATAATTCTAATAAATTATTTTCTAATGGAGTTCCCGTTAATACAAATTTACATTCTCCATTTAGCTTCTTAACATTCATACTTATTTGAGACTTTGAATTCTTTATTGTCTGACCTTCATCTAATATTAAATTATTAAATTTAATATCTTTATATAAATCTATATCCATGTTAATACTTCCATAAGAAGTCAATACAACATCATAATTACCAATATTTTGTATAAGTTTTTCTCTCTTTGATTTAGTTCCATGGATACATGCGACCTTTAATCTTGGTGCAAACTTTTTAAATTCATTTAGCCAATTAAATACTAGTGAAGTAGGAGCTATTATCATAGATAAATCTCCCTTATTGTTAATCAAAAAGCTTATAGTCTGAACTGTTTTTCCTAGCCCCATTTCATCTGCTAATATTCCAAACATATTATTATCCTTTTTATTTTGAAGCCATCTCATCCCTTCAAGTTGGTATTCCCTTAAGGTACCTCTTAATCCCTTTGGACTATCTATACCCTTCTCTATACTTTTATTCTTTTCTATCAAATCTATAAAATTAAACTTTTTCCCCTCTTCATAGAAAAGCTCTTCATAACCCTCCTGTATCTTAAGCCTATCCCCTGTGAAATTCACAAAACTTAAGAACTTCATATATTCTCTTGTTTTATTATCTGAAAAATCTAAAAAACTATAATCTTTAAATTTATAAAATTTTTCTCCAGCTCTAAAGCTTTCTATAGCACTAAAGATTTCCTCTTCCTTACCTTCAAAGTTAAGATTAAAAAATAACTCATCACCCTGTTTTTCTATTTTCCCTTTAAAGCTTCCTACAGAAACTATATTTAAATTGCCAAGTTCTTTAGATGATTTTATATTACAAAGTTTACTTATATCACCCTTTAATATTTCAAGTAAATCATCATCTTCCCTTGTAAATAAATATTTATTATTTTTCTTAGTAAAACCATATAAATATAATTTTTCTTCTATAGACTTAACTCTTGCCGAACCTTTCATATAGTATTCTTTATTAAGGAACTCACAATAAATGCTTTCATCTTCCTTTGAAAAATATAAATCTATATCTTCTTCATCTGCTAAAATATCCTTTACCTCGTCATGAATACTTAACTCACCTATAGAAGAAAGTATTTTTATAACTTTTTTCACGGAACTTCTTTTAACATATGTAGAATATTTATCTCTTAAAATAGAATAAATAACAGCAAAAGCCTTACATTGCTTAAACGGCGGCAGATATATTTCATCATTAAAAATAAAAGCTGTATTTTCTTTATTTAAAGATATAATTGTATCTTTTCTTCTTTGAAGTTTAACCCTGTTCCCTTCCATCTTTAATGTAAATCTTAAAGGCATCTCTTTCATTATTATTGAAGTATTATACTCCATAGAATTAATCTTAGCTTTCACATTATTAAATCTGCTTAAAAACAAAAATTCTCTAACATCCTCATCTTTTATTTTAAAATTAAGATTATTAATCTTTTTAATTAAAAATTTATCTGCTTTTGTATAGTTTATTCTTTTAAAGGAATAAACAGCTTTATCATTTAAAATATTATACTCAATATCTGCTTTACTGCTTATTCTAATTCTACTTTTATCCTTTAAGTATAAACTTGCATTATATACATAGTCATCTTTAAAACTATCTTCTAATAATATAGATAAACTTACTCCATCCCTATTTTTATGTCTATTTAAATTTTTATTATTAGATAACTTTAAAACAGTAGCAATTATATGTGAACAGGCAAAGGTACTACCTGCTCTTCTAGCTTCTTCATTCACCTCACAATTACAGCTTAACTTTAATATCTTTCCTTTTCCATCTATTTTAATGAAAGTAGAATATATCTTTCTTTCATCATTAACTCTTCCATATATATTAGCTATATTATTAATTTCCTTTATATCTACAATTTCAACCTTACCACCTTGAAAAAGTTTTTCACCATTTCTATAACTTAAAGAAAATTTATTATTTATAATTTTTTGCCTTATCAAATCAAAATCCATATTTTCACCCCATTCTTCACAACCTCTTTAAATAAACAGCTTGAATCTCAACTTTCAATACTATCAAAAAATTCCAAACTTTTTTAAACATTAAAAATCATAGTAATACTATAACATATATCAGGCTTTATTTTTCTTTTATTTATCTGTATAATATATTCTTATAATACTTAAATTTGAAAGGGATTTATAGGCTATGAATTTTTTAAGAATCACTCATACTAATGATGAAAATTTTCATAAGACATGGAACCTTTATGAGAAAAGTTTCCCTATATATGAAAGAAGAACGTTAGATACACATATTAAAGCATTAGATAATGAAAACTTCTACTGTACGTATATTACTGAAAATAATACTTTCATAGGTATTTTATTTTACTGGAAACTAGAAGAATTTATATATATTGAACACTTTGCTATAGATGAGAGTTTAAGAGGAAAAGGATATGGTTCAAAAGTTTTAAAAGAATTCTCTTCAATAGAAAGAAACTTAATATTAGAAATAGACCCTCCTATAGATGATGTATCTATAAAGAGATACCACTTCTATAAAAATCTTGGTTTCAAATTATATAATTTTGAACATATACAACTTCCCTATAGAAAAGGTTATGAAGGATATAAATTGAAAATACTGGCTAACGGTATTGATTTAAGTCATGAAAGTTACTCTAAATTTTACGAATTAATGTTTAAGAACTTACTTCCATATTGCCAAAATTAAAATATATAACTAAAGGGATATAAGTTTTAATTATATCCCTTTAGTTATATATTAAAGATTATTCCATCTTCTAGCTACATATCCTCTACTAGTATAGTAGGATTTATCCTTAGTAGATTTTTTAGCTTTTGGTGGAGTTTGTTCTAAGATTATCATCTTAGTTTTAGCACTATCTGCCCATCCTCCAAATAAAACTACATGTGATCCTGCTTTATTTAAAATATCACCTAGCTGTAAATCATTATATGATATTTGTCTTGACACATTTGGTAATGTACGTGTTGTATGTCTGCTTATTCCCCAAGCTGCACTTACGAATCCACTACAATCATTACCATATAAAGGACATATAGTTCCATCATAAGATTTAGTAGTTAAACTTCCAGTTGCTGCTGCAATCTTTTGTTTAAATTGAGTTCCACTTGTCATCTGATTTCCTGCCTGACTATAAGGCATTCCTGTATATCTTGTATTTGCCTTGAAAGTAGATGAACCATTTATTGTACTTCCCTGCCATACGCTGAACGCTTTTTTACTTGACCATGTAAAGTTAATCATTTCTTCAGCCCTACTTATAATATTTTTTCTTGCTTGACTTATATTAGTATTCTGTACAGATATATATTTATTACTTATATATCCTGTTCCATTTTTATAACTTATCTTATACCATCCATTAGATTCAGTTCCTAATATAGTTACGCTTGTCCCATTTTTTAATGTACCAAGTATTTTCCCACTTGTATTAGGCTTAGATCTTACATTCAATGTATCTGCTGTAACTATCCCTGTCTTGTTAGTAGCAGCATAAGCTACTATAGTATTTTCATTTCCTTTAATAGAGATGAAATCTGCTGTTACAACACTTACTGCTGTTAAACCTGCCAATAATAAACTAATTATTTTCTTTTTCATTATAATTCCCCCTCTTGTTTTTATCTAATCACCTACATTTTAACTTTAATTACTTTTTATGTGTATATTTTTTCTTAAAATACACTTATTTCTGCTTTATATAAAAAGTTGTTTGTACCACACTTTTTAGCACAACAAATACTTTTCTTGATATGTAAAAAAACAAAAAGAGTTTTAAATTGCGTATGCATCAAAAAAATGCAGATTCTTATGAACCTGCATTTTTTACTATTCTTTATTCTGTATAACTAGACCATGCACCGTTACTATATATCATTGAACCACTTAAGCTCAATCCTTGTTGTCCTGACCCTGGATACTGGTTATTTCTATCATTAAAGATTACTAATGGATTACTAAAACTGCTATCTACTTCATATTTGTATAACCCATTACTTACCTCTGTCATTTGAACACCTGGCCATGAAGCATTTGTTTTTACTGTTCCATTACTCTCTTCATATACATATGCATAAGGTGTGTTCCATCCTGATGGTAATTTAATATAAGCTATTTTCTTTGTGCTAGGATTTTCGCTAGTATATGATGACCAGCTTGTTCCACTTAAAATCATTGATCCACTTAAGCTTAATCCTCTTTCACCTGAAGCTGGATACTGATGATTATTATCATTAAAGATTACTAATGGATTAGTAAAACTTGCATCTACATCATATTCATATAGTCCATCACTTACTTTTGTCATCTTAACTCCTGGCCATGTAGCATTTTGTTTTGATACTCCACCGTATCCGTTATCCTCATAAATATAAACATAAGGTTCTGTCCATCCTGATGGAAGTCTTAAATATGCTTTATTATTTGTAACTACACCAGTTCCACCAGTTGTTCCACCAGTTATAACATTATTATCGTTATAAATAACAGCTGTTTGTCCTGAAGGGATATTAACATGAATTCTTCCACCACTTACATTAACATCTTTTCCTGAAACTTGATCTTTATAAGTTCCGCTAGTCATAAGAGTATCTATATATCCATCAAAACCACTATTTAAGTTTACAATTACCATTCCCTTTGTTCCACGTTCTATAGCAATTGTTTCATTATTAATCTTTCTTATATATTCATTTTCACCTATCATAGCATTATGGAACTTATTAACTGCTTTAACTTCTGGATTGTTCCAGTCGTTTTGAGGCACTCCTAAAGGACCCTCCAATTTTTTACAACCATCATTAGTACGGCCTGTACTTTTAGGTCTTGCAAGAAATAATGGAGTACCTTTAGCTCTTGCTGCAACAATTTCATAACCTTTTCTTACCTGCCACTCATTCATACCTGAACTAGCGCTACCATTATTTGCATAAGTATCATGTGTTTCTGAATAGGTTACTAATTTATCTGCTGATACTCCTGCTGAACAATAATCACCTATTCCCATAATGTTATGATTGTTAATTGCATTTCTTATACTACTTCCATATGCATCTGCTGTCAATCCTAAATAGTTTGAATATCCATAATAAGCATCTCCTTCATCTTGAAGAACTTCACCATAAATAAATGCATCAGATTTTTTATTCTTTATTTCATTTACTATATTAGGCCAAAAATCTCCTCCAAAGTTTCCATCTATTGACTTAGGTAATTCAATATGCTTAGTTGTATCAAATCTAAATCCATCTGCACCACAGTCAATACAATCATCTAAATATCTTTTAATAATATTTTGTACCCTATCACTTTGTGTAACTAAATCAGGCATACCCATTAAAGATTTTTGTGTCAATGCCCATCTCTGTTTCCATTCCCAGCCTTGATTATTCGCTCCAATTTCACCATAATTACGAGTGATACCAGATTGCTTAAGCTCTGAATCAACTTGATTCCAATCTGGATTTATATGATTAGCTACAACATCAACAATAATTTTAATTCCATACTGTTCAGCTTCACTACATAATGCCTTAAATTCATCTCTTGAACCAACAACATAATTTCCTATTCTGTAATTGTTAGGTTTATATGTATTTTCCCATTCCCAAGTATGCTGACCAGGACCATTATTGCATCCTTCTATTGGTGATACTTGAATAGCTGAATAACCACAATCAGCTATTTCTTTCATCTTTGATCTTATAGTATTGAAACTCCAACTAAAAGCGTGAAGTATTGTTCCATCCTTAGTGTTAGTTGCCAATCCATAACTATTAACTGTACTAGCTGAAGCATTTACTGTTTTCTTATCTGTATCATAAATAAAAAGGCTGCAAGACACAGCAATAGCAGATATTATGCTTATAATCCTTTTATTAATTCTTAACATATTTAATTCCCCTTCTTTTGGAACGTCTCCATTAAATTTATTATAAATACGTATCTATAATTATATTATGTTATCATTTACATATTTTTTCAATAACTTTTTACATCTTTGTAACAATATACAAATTAACTGTACAGTACAAAGCGGCTGACGCCACGCTTTTTAGCGCAGGAAGTCACTTTGTTACAGCCTGTCAAAAGGTTCTAAAAGCAAAACGGAAGGATAGAAGTAATATTTTTATGCTCCAAATCACAACCAGTCGCTTAAAAATATTACTTCTACCTCCTTAAATACTAACGGAAATTTTGCTTTTAGAACCTTTTGCAGCACTACATTTTTTCTTTTTAACGTATTGGAGGACTTACATATTGAAAAGCCAGTTATAATCAGTGCTTGCTTTCAAAAAAAGTTTTTAATCCCTATACGTTTAAAAAGAGTTAACTTTCGTTAACTCAGTAATATCTATCTCTAACTTTTCTAGTAAAACCATAATCTATTAATACTACACGTCCATCAACAATTCCCCAGCTGCTTTTCTTCCTTAAATCCCCCATTAATAAATTATATTTACTTCTTATCTGCTTAATTTGATAGATTCTAGAAAAATCTCTTTCATTTCTTACATTAAAATATTGCCATACATAAGCCATATCATATATCTTATCTGCTTTCTCCATTATTATGAAATTGTAATCATTAAAACTTTGAATGACTTTTGCAAACATACCAGTTCCATCATCTTGAGAAATATTATATTCAACTTTATTCTGTTCTCTTCCTGCCAAATTTTTTGCCACTTTAACTACATAGCCATTATTCATATCAAATACGAATCTACCTGAGCCTTTTCCTATATATTTATACGTTCCAATTTTTATTCCCTGCATAATAAGATTGGAGAGAATAAACATATTAATCCCCTACCTTAACTTCATCTCATAGTTTACATATTTAATATATTTTATTCAAAATACTGCCGAAAAGTTCATAATATTTTAGCCATTAAGTGTAGAAAATATTTCTTAACATCTTTGACAATTTAGATATCAGAAAGCCAGTAATAATCAGCACTCCCTCTCAAAAAAAGTTTTGAATTTCCTATACGTCAAAAAAACTGCCACACTAAAAAATAGTGTGACAGCTTATTACCAAACACTTTATTAAGTATTAAACAATACCTTGTGCCATCATTGCATCTGCAACCTTCATAAATCCAGCTATGTTAGCACCTGCAAGAATATTCTTATCAAGACCATATTCTTTAGCTGCAGCACTTGAGTTAGCATAGATGTTCTTCATGATATTTTTAAGTTTTGCATCAACTTCTTCAAATGTCCAAGATAATCTCATGCTATTTTGAGACATTTCTAATGCTGAACAAGCAACACCACCTGCATTAGCAGCCTTAGCTGGGCCAAACATTAATCCATTACTTTGGAATACACTGATAGCTTCTAGTGAAGATGGCATATTAGCACCTTCTGATACTGCTATTGTACCATTCTTAACAAGGATTTCTGCTGATTCCTTATCAATTTCTCCTTGAGTTGCACATGGAAGAGCAATATCACACTTAACTTCCCAAATCTTTCTGCATCCTTCTACATACTTAGCTGAAGGTACTTGTTCAACGTATTCTTTGATTCTTCCTCTCTTAACTTCCTTAATTTCCTTAACTATGTCTAAGTTAATTCCATTTTCGTCATAGATATATCCGTTAGAATCACTCATAGCTACAACCTTAGCTCCAAGTTCTGTTGCTTTTTCGTTAGCATAGATAGCAACGTTTCCTGAACCTGATATTACTACAGTCTTTCCAGCGAAGCTTGTTCCGTTATCTTTTAACATTTCTTCAGTGAAGTATACTAAACCATAACCAGTTGCTTGAGTTCTAGCTAAGCTTCCTCCATAAGTAAGACCTTTTCCTGTTAAAACACCTTGGTCATTTGCTCCTCTTAATTTCTTGTAGTATCCATACATATATCCGATTTCTCTTCCACCAACACCGATATCTCCAGCTGGAACGTCAGTATCAAGACCTATATGTCTGTTAAGTTCAGCCATAAAACTTTGGCAGAATCTCATTACTTCGTTATCAGATTTTCCCTTAGGGTCAAAATCTGAACCACCTTTTCCACCACCTATAGGAAGTCCAGTTAATGAGTTTTTGAATATTTGTTCAAAACCTAAAAATTTAATAATACTAATGTTTACAGATGGATGGAATCTAAGTCCTCCCTTGTAAGGCCCAATAGCACTATTAAATTGAATTCTATATCCTCTATTTACTTGTACATTACCTTTATCATCTACCCATGGTACTCTAAATACTATTTGTCTTTCAGGTTCTACCATTCTTTCAAGTAAACCTGCTTCCATGAATTCAGGGTGCTTATCAAATACAGGTACTAATGAATTTAATACTTCTGTTACAGCATCTTGGAATTCCTTTTCTCCATTGTTTCTTTTCTTTACTATTTCTAGTACTGAATCAACATACTCTCTCCCAATCATTTTTACATCTCCTTAAAAAAATTAATTTAACCAACTTCTATAATACACTACATTTATATTTTTTTCTATAATTTACTATTATTTTTGTTATTGTATAATAATACTTCCTATTCAACATTACTTTTTTTATTAATTTATCAATAATACAGTTGTTAAATAATCATATTATCAACTTAATTATTTAAACCCTTTATTTTTTTATTATAAATACAATAAAGCTATCATAAAATCAAAAGAGAATTCTATTTTTTTTAGAATTCTCTTTATAAATTAACGCAAATTTTTTCTATTCATTTCCTCTAATATTTTTTTAGCTATTTTTATTTCTTTGCCACTTAATAAAAATAACCATATAAAAAAGCAGCTCACAATTCCTCCAATGGTGCCACATATAATATCCCACATTGTATCATGCAAATCATTCCACTGTGCTGTAAGTCCAAAAAGTTGATCTGTGGTAAATTCCCATATCTCCCAAAGGCCAGCACAAGCTATAGAAAATATCATAGGGAAAATAATAACGGTTGCTTTTTTCATACCATTATCTAAAGAATTATTTGATAAATAATTATAAATAACTAGTCCTATTATAGCCAGTATAATTCCTGAAAGGAAATGAAGACACTTATCATAATTTTTATAAGCATAAAAATTAAATACATTAGCTAAATACATTGATATAAATACAAAAAATAATGTTATCTTGTACAAAAAACTATACTGCTTTAAAAAAGTCTTCTTATATATGTAATAAACTAATAATATAACTGCTGCTATTAATAATATTCTTAAAAACTTACCTCCTGACCTAACAACCAAGTCCCATATGGCTGTTGCCACCAATAAAACATAAAATAAAACTGTAATAATATTATCTTTTTTACCCATTTCTCTACCTATCGCTTTCTTCTTTTGTTTAATCTATATTTAAAAGCCTAATATAATAGAAATAATTATTCCTACTATAAGACCTCCTATATGTCCATAGTTATCTATATTAGGAATTGTAAATCCTATATATAAATTCAGTCCAATTACTGCTATTATATTTCCTAAAGTACCTTTACTTAATTTATCTTTTTCTTTAATAACAAAAACAAGAAGAGCCCCAAGAACTCCAAATATTGCTCCTGATGCACCTACTGATAAACTTTTTGGTGCTAATAAATAACTTAAGATACTTGATCCTAATGCTGATAGTATATATATAATAATATATTTTACCTTTCCATATATTTTTTCAACTTGTGTTCCAACTGCATATAGACTGTACATATTACAAGCAATATGTAAAATTCCTCCATGAAGAAAAGCTGCAGTAAACAATCTCCACACTTCACCTCTTGATATTAACGGGTTATATTTAGCTCCCATTTCTAATAAAGTCCTAGAATCTATATCTACTATATTTCTTGATATCATTGCACTTATCAAATATACCATAACATTTATAACTATCAAGGAAATGGTTACTGTAGAACCTTTATGTATTTCTCTAGTCTTTTTTCTTGGATTAATTATCTCTATCAAAATATTGGCTAGAGGTATCATATCAGAACTAGAATATAAAATACTATCACTCTTACTATCTATTATTATCTTACTTGAAGATATATTTTCTATATTAGTATTTCCACTTTGACTCAATATAATTATATCCAACTTATAATTTATTTTTTTACCATTAAGATAAGCTCTTGCTGATTGTTCATCATCGTAAGCATTAATATCATCTGTTACAACCATTGCAAAAACTCCATTTTGAACATTTCTTAATCCAATCCATTTTAATTTTCCATCATACGTTTCATATTGATCCATATGAAAACCTTCATTATTTATTAAGAAATTAAATATTAACTTTAACTTTTTTTCTTTATTCCCCACAAACTCACCCCCAAAACGTTTTTATACTATTATACTCTAAAGTTCTCTTACTCTAAAGTTCTTTTACTCTTTTATTCTAAAGTTCTTTTACTCTCTTACTCTTTTACTCTTTTACTCTACAAATATATAAAGGCTACTACACCATTAACTCTAGTGTAACAGCCAATATAGGTTACAACTCTTTTTAAATTTCTTTTTCCATCATATCTAAAAGTTCATTGAATCTTTGAATTGTTGCTTCTAAAGGTTCAGATGTAGTCATATCTACTCCAGCATCCTTTAATATATCTATTGGATACTTGCTTCCTCCACTCTTTAAGAATCCTTTATATTTTTCTGCTGCTCCTTCTTTTCCTTCTATAATTGATTTTGCAAAAGCTGAAGCAGCAGCATAACCTGTAGCATATTGATATACGTAGAAATCATTATAAAAATGAGGAATTCTTGACCATTCTACATCTATACTTTCATCTACAACCATATCTTCACCAAAATATTTTTTATTAAGTTCATGCCATTTTTCATTATAATCAGCAGCTGTCAGAGCCTCACCTTCATGTAATGCATTATGTGTATAAAGTTCAAATTCTGCAAACATTAATTGTCTAAATACTGTAGTTCTTATTTGTTCTAATTCTTGGTTAATAAGATATAATTTTTTCTTTTTATCTTTTTCATTTTCTATTTGATAATGAATAAGCAATGCTTCATTAGTAGTAGAAGCTACTTCTGCACAGAATAATGTATATCCTGCATAATAATAATCCTGAGTCTTTCTTGAATAATATGAATGAATTGAATGACCCATTTCATGAACTAGAGTTGAAACATCATTTAGTTCATAGTTATAGTTTAATAATACATATGGCATTGTATCATATCCACCCCATGAATAAGCTCCACCTCTCTTACCTTTGTTTTGGTATATATCTACCCATCCATTATTAATTCCTTCATTAAATATATCTAGATATTCTTTACCTAAAGGATTTAATCCTTCATTAGCCATTTTTACAGCTTTATCAAAATCTATATGTTCCTTTTCTACTTCTATTATAGGTACATATAAATCATACATATGCATTTCATCAACACCTAAAAGTTTCTTTTTAAGTCTTACATATCTATGAAGAGATGATAAATTATTATCTATTGTTTCAATGGCCTTTTCATATACTGATAAAGGAATATCATTAGGTGCAAGCGATGCTTCTAATGGAGATTTATACTTTCTTACATTTGCACTAAAATTAAAACTTTTAATGCTTGCAGTAAGAGAAGCTGCTAAAGTGTTTTCAAACTTTTTATATTCTCCAAATAACTTTTCAAAAGCTTCTTTTCTAACTGATCTATCTTTACTCTTTATGAAGGAAGAATAATTTCCTTCTGTTAACTCAACCATTTCTCCATCTTCATCTTTTATTTCATCAAAAGTCATATCTGCATTTGTAAGCATATTATGAATTGTAGATGGTGCATCTAAACAATCAGAAGCTAATGCTAATAATTCCTCCATATCCTTTGTTAAAATATGTTCCTTTTCCTTTAAAATATCTTTTAATAGGAAATCATATTTTTCAAATCTTTCATCATCTTTTAATAAAGATTCTATAAATCCATCCTTTAATGAAAGTATTTCAGGAACAAAAAATGCTGTCTTGCTAGAGAATTCTGCCATATAAGCATCTATTTTATTCATCATACTTTGAGTTTTTTGATTAGTTGTATCTTCATCGCATTTCATGTGTGCATATACATATAAGCTTTCTGCCTTTCTAGATACCTTTTCATTAAACTCTAGATATTTTAATATTTCTTCCTTATCATTTAATTTCCCCTGAAACTCAGAATACTTTGGAACTTCTTGTTGAAGCTTTTTAAATTCATCTTCCCATTCTTTTTCATCTTTAAATATTTTTTCAAGCTTCCACTTAAATTCCTCTGAAATTTCCTCTCTCTTTTTCAAAACCTTTTCACTCATTCTTTAAGCGCCTTATAAAATTATAAGGCTCCCTCCTTTCAAAACTATTTATAATCTTCTTCCTTACCTTCTATTTTTTCAAATACACTGTTCATTTCTTCTTGAATAAGATTTACAGCTTTTGTTATCAACTCTTTCATATCATTATATTCTTCTTCATATTTAAATTTTAATATAAAAGTAGGATTGTATTCATCTAAATCATCTTCAATTGAAAATCCTTCTTCTACAAATCTATCCTCATTAAATAAATCATATATTGCTGAGTATTCCCATTCTTCTACATCTTTATTAGTATCAAAATATAAATTAACCTCATCATCAAGAACAAATAATTTTCTTACAAATAAAGCCCCTTCATTTACTTCAAAGCTTCCAAGTTCCTTTGTTATATATCCTGTTTCCTTATCTTTCTCCATTAATACTAAGCTTGAAAAATCCATTTAATTCATCCTTTCAACGTTTTATAATTAGTCTCTTTTTTCTATTATAGAATTTATAAGGTATTTTAGGCAATAGTGTCATGATTTTTGTGTTTATCAATAAGTTAAATTATGTTAATATCGTCTTATCAAATCTTCTGGAGGATATTATTTATGTATAACAATATAACTTCCTACAAAAGAAAAAATGCTAAACTTTATAAAGCTAACTTAAGAAAACGAAGACTAATATTTATGACAACACTTCTATTTTTATTATTCTTATTATTAACATTTTCAACTTATAAAATATATAAAAAAATCAAATGCAAAGACCTGCAATATGCAGTAGAATATAAACTTACTTCTGGGAACTCATCTAACAGGCTTCTTAGAGTTCAATATATAAATCTAAAATATAATGATAATAAAACAGTAATTGTAGAAGCTTCTGGCCTTGGGAAAAAAAAACCTCACAAAGAAACTACTATTAGAGGAACCTTTAAAAAAGATAGATTTGATTCTTGGGAACTAATTAACGCTGAAGAATCTTAAAGTTGCAAACAATTTGCAATTAAGTATATAATATAGTTAGATTTTTTTTAGGAGTTGATTACGTGATAAAAATTTCAGACTTGAATTTTAGATATGATAAATCTTCACCTCTGGTATTAAAAAATATAAACTTAGATATTCCAAAAGGAATATATTTATCTGTAATAGGTGAAAACGGAAGCTGTAAAACAACACTTATTAAATTAATCCTTGGATTATTATCTCCAGTTTCCGGATCTATACAGTTACATACTTCAAAAGTTTCATATGTACCTCAAAGAGTTGAAACTTTTAATTCAGAATTTCCTATTACGGTATATGAAATTTTAAAAACTCATGCTAAAGCTCTTCACTTAGATGTAAAATCTGCAGTCAAAGATGCATTAGATAAAGTTAATATGGCAGATTATAAAAACAGCCTTATAGGAAATCTTTCTGGAGGTCAGCAGCAAAGAATCTTTATTGCCCGTGCTCTTATGGGAAATCCTGATTTAATTATATTAGATGAACCCTCAACAGGTGTAGATGTTAAAAATCAAAAAGAAATATATTCTATATTAAGTTCTTACAACAAAGAACATGATACTACTATTATTTCTATTGAGCATAATCTAGAAACTGCTTTAACTTATTCTACACATATTTTAGAAATCAAAGATGGCAGTATTACTCTAAATACTGTAAAAGATTTTAAAGAAAATATACATTTGGAAGGTGCTTAAAATGTTTCAATATGAATTTATGACCAATGCTGTTTTAGCAGGTCTAATTATATCAATCCTATGCCCAGTCATAGGACTATTTATTGTGCTTAGACGTAATTCAATGCTGGGAGATACTCTTTCACATTCCTCTTTCGCTGGTGTTGCTATAGGACTTGTTCTTGGTATTAATCCAATTTTTTCATCATTTATCTTTACAACTTTATGTGCAGTAATTATAGAATTACTTAGGAATTATTTCAAGAAATATGCAGAGCTTGTTATGTCCATAGTATTAACACTAAGCCTTGGAATTGCAATTATTTTAATTAGTTCTGGAAAGACTACTGCAAAAGTAAATTCCATACTATTTGGAAGTATTCTTACAGTCTCTAGAGATGATTTAGTAATTATACTAATTGTAGGAGCAATATGCTTAGCATTACTTGCTTTCATATATAATAAGTTAATTTATGTAATCTTTGATGAAGATGGAGCCCAAACTGCTGGAATCCCAGTAAAATTAATAAACTACTTATTTAATATTTTAGTAGCAGCAACTATATCTTTATCTATTCAAATAATGGGTATACTAGTTGTTTCATCTATTATTGTAGTTCCTGTTGCCACATCAATGCAGCTTAAAAAAAGTTTCAATAAAACTTTATTATTCTCAATTATATTTGGAATAATGGATATCATGTTGGGACTATTACTATCTTATTATTTCAATACTGCTCCTGGCGGTACTATTGCAGTTACTTCTGTAATTATGCTTATACTTACTTTAATATTTAACAACTTTAAAAAATAAAATAGATATAATTTTTTTGCTATATGCGAACAAAAGTGGCTGACGCTACGCTTTCAGCGCAGGAAGCTACTTTTGTTGGCCCTACAGAAGGTTCTAAGTAAGCCTCCAAATTTTAATTTGGCAAGGCGAACTTATCCAGCGAACGAAGTAAGTCGGATTTCCTTATAGTTCATTAATAAATATACTTTTTACTTATTTTTCTTTTCGGTTCTTCTGTGGCCTATAATCTCCATTTTTTAACGTATTGACCATATTACATCTCTTAAATCCAGTAATAATCAGGATCTACGCATCTAAATTTTTTTGAATTTCCTATACGTTAAAACCTGCTAATAAAAATCAAGTGTTTTTTTAAGATCCAATAGTTATTTTTTTTAAATTA